>NZ_JBTVPY010000006.1:0-252053 GCF_054720805.1 Pseudomonas sp. MT3 | reverse complement strand
CCACACACCGGATTGGCAAGGAGGCCTCTTAATTGAAAACCAGAATATTCGCGCAGTTGTGATGAAACGACCCGTCGTAACGTTGCTGCCAAACGCTTCCGGTCCAAATCGTTGTTACCTGCGTTCCGCGAATTGACCACCAGTTACCAGTTCCAGCCTCTTGGCATGAGATCACCTGGCTCAGATCCATGAAGCTACTGCCTGGAACTACCCGCGCGAAGTTTTTATCACCCTGAGACCACACACCGGATTGGCAAGGCTGTCTCAAAGATGTCAGTTATCTGCCAACAAACTATCTTCCATGCCTTACACGACGGCCCCTGGACCTTTGATTAGGCTCACGCCTCACCTATAAAAAAGTGTGAGGCTGGCCAAACGAGATTGCTCGACTGGCCAGTGGATCCAGCATGAAGATTCTGCTCTCGTCGACAGTGTCCAAGTACTGGTCAGGCGGTGGAACCGTGACCTTATCTCGTATCGACACCATCAGCTTGCGTAGGAGCTCGTCCTGAGCTCGCTGAAGTGCCTCAGCCTCACTTGGTGCCGTGACGCTCAGCCCATCAAAGTCCAGCACGCGAATGGTTATGCCGTCAGTCGAGGCGTCGGCGATGGCGGGGTATGGGATCAGGTGGTCCAGCACGACTTGTTGTCCCCTACCGCGGTTGCCTTCCAACTTTTTCACGAGCCTGGCAGCCTGCAAATGGGTGTAGCGCTTCAGCATTGCGAGCGATTTGTGACCGGTGATGGACGCGATCTCCATGACGTCCATCGTGTTGAGCTCGAACAGTCGAGTTGTCGCTTCATGCCGAAGGTCATGGAAGTGAAGGTCCAGGATGGCCAATCTCTGCAACATGATCCGCCAGGCAGACTTCAGGCCATTCGAGGTGTAGCAGAACACTCGACCTTTGGTTTTCACTCCCAACCTGGTCAGAGCATCCCTCGCCTTGAGGCTCAACGGCACGTCGCGCTTCGAGCCATTCTTGGTTTCTGGCAGGTGAGCGACGCGGCGCTGCAGGTTGATGTGCTCCCATTCCAGTTTGAGGAGCTCGCCTTGCCGCATTGCGGTTTCCAAAGCCAGGACAACCAGGGAGAACAACTCCTCGGTAGGGTGAGCGTGGCAGTACCGCAGAATCCGCCGCTCCTCGCGCGGCAGAAGCCTGCGATCACGACCAGGTGGCGCTTTCGGCTTTCGCACGTTGGTGACGGGGTTGGTTTCGCATGCGCCCCACTCGATTCTCGCCACATCGAAGACATGCGATAGCAAAGACATTTCCAGTCGCACCGTCGCCGGGGAGATCGTCTTCCCTGTCCTCTGGCTGACCTGTGCCAAACGATCATCACGGTACTTGGCGATGTCGGGGCTTTGAATGTCGCGCATACGCCGTCCAGCTAGTTCTGAGCGCAGCAGGCTCGCAAGACGGTAGCTTTCCTGGGCGTAGCCCTTCTTCAGGATAGAAACTTTCGAGCGGTAGAGCTCAAGCCCTTCGCGGAGGGTTAGATCGTTACTCATGGACCTCTTCCAGCTTGGCCTGCGTCATCATGGCCAGCTGGCTAAACGGAATGTCCAATGCACCACAGAGGGTGAAAACGGTATCTAGCGTGGGAGACTTCTGGCCGCGCTCGAGCAGACTGATGTATGTCCGGTCGAGACCAGCCTCGAACCCCAGAACCTCTTGGGATAGACCACGCGCCTTACGCAGCTCTGCCAAAGCAGCGCCGAAGGCCTTATTGTGATCCCCAGTTGGAACAGGTTGGCGTGCCAAGAACTCGACCTAAGCGCAAAGGTCGAATTCTGGAATCGCCCTCCTTCATCGTCTGCGGACTATAGTCTACAGACCGATTGCCTCCACGATTTCCGGCCGTTACGATCGAGCGACCCTCGATATACCTGACCCAAAGGCTCCGCATGTACTTCTACTGGATAGCTCTTACCATCTTGATCGTTGCCGGCGGGATCATGAGCCAGGTCCAGCACCAGGACGAAGTCACCGCTGATGCCGCGACGGTCGATACGCTGAGCCGAAGCATGTTGGTCTATCGATCAGCGGCTGCTGAGTATGCACGCAACAATCCTGCGTTTGCGGGAGTTCCTGCAGACACAGCGCTCAGCCTCCCCAGCTGGTACTCGAAGCCCGCAGGAGTAACGTCGTATCTCTCAGGTGGATCAGCGTACACCTACTACACAGGCAACACGCCTGCTGGCCTGCCTGCCGCTCTGGTCGACAGAACCCAGGCTACGACTGTAGGCGTGAAGCGCTCCGGCACACTGTTCTCACCTACCGGAGGCAATACCGGAATCACCATTCCGGCCGCCGTGCCCGATGGTGCTGTTGTGGCCGTCAACTGACGCCCGGCTGGCTTGAGAGTCGCGCCGCGCCTTGCATCAGCGCCGACGTACCAACATAATGACATCAAACAGGTTTCACCCCGCTGGCTACTGACGGTCATCATGTAGCGCCCAGGTGTCGGAGGTTCGCCTCGATACCAAACCAAAAGCACGCTTAGCTCCGGGAAGGGCGTGCGGATCTGGTTGGAACTCTCCCTGTGTCTCCCTGCTCTCTCTAGTCGCGCAGCCGTCTAACTCGTGATGACCGAGTTCAAAGGCATATAGGGTTTCAAGAGGTTCGGCGCATCGTAATCTGAGGGCCACACCGGTGTTGTGGCCCATCCTTTTTCCCCTCCCCTTGGGTAACCTGATGGCCTTGAGCTTCAGGGGCATGAGGCTACCCAAAGGGTTTCGTTTTCGTGGCCGGTGGCCCGCCGGCGAAAAGCAGGGTTCCTTTTGTGCGCGGATGCGTGCCAATTGTTTGCTGGCCATAGCCACTAAAACCGGCCAGGTGATGAGAATCGTCGTTCAATGCCCAGGGATCGACGTCTGTCACGGTGGCATCTTCTTCCTGACTTCGTTCTTTCGAACTCAGCCGAGGGCGGCTACTAGACATGGTTGCCCTCGGCTCGCTGTTCCCCATCGCCCTCTGCTGTCCCCCTCCTTGCCCGCTCCAGTTCCTCCCTCCGCTTGACACCCTCTCGACATTCCCCCAATGATATTTACGTGATCTGCTGACGTCGTCAGCGACATGCCCATGCAACTTGGACCCGAAGAGTTGCGACACCTCTTGGTGTTGGTCCATCCCAAGACCGCTTAGCTTCTGGTAGCGCGGTCGATCGATTTCGGTCGATAGAAGCACCTTCCGCCAACCCAGCGGGGAATTCACTTCCCCGACGGGGCCAGTGTTTCTCCGCATTTTCAACCTGCAGGAGAAACACCATGTCCACGCCGTCCCTCAGCTACCGCTTCGGTGAAGCTCTCGGAACCGTCACTCGGGAATTCCTGCGTGCGGTACAACAACCTCGGCCCAAAGCCATCCCCCGCCCGCACCTACGGCATCATGAACCTGCAGCACCGCACCCCTCGGGTGACGTGCTCGAGTACATGTGCCAAGTCCCTGCGATCGCTCGCCTGAGAAAGGTGAACCTCGCCGATTGGTACGAGCAAAACACCCGTGAGTGTGCCCCGGAAAAACCCAAGCGCACCCGCAAACGCAAAGCCGTTGTTAAGGCCTTGCCCAGCAGTTCTTCCATCCCAGTCCTGAAAATGGGCCCCCTCAACGACCTGATTGCGCCGGTTGATTCCTTGACCTGCTGATCGATATTCGCCACTCACCCGGCTGGGAAACCTCCCTGCCGGGCGGTTTTCCAGCTGATTCAAAGGAAAACCATGAGCCCTGCAAAACTGTCTGCAATCGCAGAAGACCTGCGAAAGATTGGTACTACAGCCGTAGCCGCAGGTTTGATTGGCATCTTTCTCGGAGAGCACCGCATCCTGACTGCCCTTGCGCTGTCTGTTGGTGTGGTAATCTGGTCAACAGGTATCTACCTGACTCAGGAGGAATCTTGAGATGAGCCAAACGACTTTCGGCGTGATCATGCTGACCGCCCTACTCGTAGTGTGCTTGTCGATGGCAGCTTGGGCTGACTGGCCCAATCTCAAACGTAAGCTGACAAAGCTTAATCATCGCCACCGCCCACATTGACACTGCGCCCCTCCTTCCGAGGGGCTTTTTCATTCTGGGGACTTGACAAGTGCAACTGGCATTTCCATTCTTGGCACCGTGAGCTGCTGATGTTGTCAGCAACCCCGCCCCAGCAGTCATGATCTGCAAGACTGCGACACCACAGGTGTTGATCCCCCCAAGATCGCCTAGCTTCCGGAAGCGCGATCAACTTGGTCCAACCAGGTGGAAGCTCCCTCACCCAGCTCCAAGCATACCCACCAAGCTCTAACCCTCGCGGGGAATACTTTCCCCCAATGGGCGAAGTGTTTCTCCGCTTTCACTTTTGAAACTGGAGAAACCCCATGAGCAACCAAGCTAAAGAAACCAAGTACTTCGACCTGCACACTGGCGGCATCGGTTATCTCAACCGCATCCGCGAAGTTAAACCCCGCAAAGGCAACCCCTTCCTCGCCGTCACCGTGGCCGCCCTGCGTGGTTCCACTGATGATGTCGAATACTCCTACATCGACTGCAACGTAGTCGGCGCCGAAGCTGAAAAGCTCGTTCGCCGCTGCCAGCAAGCCGTTGACGCCGGTAAGAAGGTCCTTGTGTCCTTCCGCATCGGCGATATCTGGGCAGATGCCTTCACCTACGAAAAAGGCGAGAAGCAAGGCCAACCCGGCGCAAGCCTCAAGGGACGCCTGCTCTTCATCGGCTTCATCAAAGTGGATGGCGAAACCGTATACGAAGCGAAGCCCAAGGACAGCGTGGATCAGGCCCCCCAACAGGATGGCACTGCTTCCGATGCCCCGGCAGCTGAACAACAACAGCAGCAAGGCGACCAGTTCGCCGCTTGATCCAATCCAAGGCGCCCCCAAGGGCGCCTTTTACAACCTACGCACTGCGCTGATTGTCATCGCGAACCCATCCGGGGGGCACCATTCCCCCAGGGACATGGTGTTCTCCAAATTAATTTGGAGATCATCATGAATTACGCCCAAGCCGTTGAAATGCCCGCTCTGCCCGAAGTGGAAGAAGTAAGCCTGACCGACATCGAAGATGAACTGCTCAACAGCAGCCACTTCTGCGACATGGCCTGGTTGATCTTCTCCAGCCCGAGCACTGATGCAGCCGTTCTGACCGCTTAATACCACGGGCACCGCAAGGTGCCCTCCCCCTTCCCCAGGGCCAATGCCTTGGGCATGCGGCTCCGGATTACCAGGAGAACATCATGTCCTTCGGAAAATTGGCTCTCGAATTCTGTGACGAACAACTGTCGCTTCAGGTCCTCAAAAGCGGTGCCGGCTACTACATCGGCACGTGTGACGAGGACGGAGAACCGGTCTCGCGCGAGTCGCAGGAGTATTTCAAATCGTCCGAGCTCGCCGCTGCTGCACTGCAGAACGGCACCTGGACGCAGAGAGCACATCCCTAGCTCGATATGCCTCGCACTTCTCCCCTGACGGGTTCATCACCCGCCCGGGCTGGTGAACCTCCCCATGGAGCTTCACCAATGAACAGAACCTACCCTGAGCGTCTGCCGGCGTTGCTTGCTATTGCTGAGCATGCAGCTCGTTCCGATTTCCACTACTGGCTGGACGGAGGTGTCGTTGATGAATTTGGCGACGCCGGACTCAGCATATTGCTTTATGACATTCAACCGGCGATCGAGGCCCTTGCTCAAGCTGATTTCGAGCATGGCTGCGACTCATCGGACTCCCCAATTCTTCAGCAATATGCCCTGGTGAAGTGCTATCAGACGGCAAGAAGCGTTGAAGTGAAACTGCACGCCCGCGCGACCAGCTAACTGCGCCACACCTTACAAACCCATCAAGGGAGCTCCCCTTGATGGGGGCTGCTCCTTCTCACCTAGGACCCGCCATGCGCACACCGAACCCTTTCCTCGACAACCTGTGCCGGTACCGCGTCGAGCGTCTGCTTCAAGTCAAATACTCGAACAGCGAAGTGCCGTGCAATCGAGCGATCCATAGCAGCCAAGCACATTTGAAGGACCGAGAGGTTCAGTGCAAACCCTGCATATTCAGCGACGACCTCTGCCTCATCGTAGGGGCTGGGAACATAGATCCGGAGCTCGCCGAGCGCTGCGGAAGTGAAGGCACGGTAATCGACGTCACCTACGCCGTTCTGGATGCAGATACCGGCCGCTTCATAGGGGACACCTACACCCTTGATGGCGCTCATGACCTTGTTGACCGTCTAACGCGCCGCTATGAGCCATGGAGTCGCTCCTGGGAGATTAGCAAAGCCCACCTTCCGTTGAAGGCTCTGCATGCCCTCCTGGAGAGTTTCGGCACGAAGATGCCGATCCGACTCGCTGGAGTCCTTATTGGAGTCTTCTGGATAGACGAACTGGGCACTGTTGGCTTCCGCCTGGTGCATACGCCCTGGACCGACGAGAGCCTGGAGGTGATGGATTTGACCGCCTCAGCCTTGCGAGAGGAACAGATCGCCGCTGGCTATCCGGTCGAACTGGTCGACCTACTTCATCTTGCAGCTCAAGCTGACGTTCGCTACCTGGTACTCGATCCATTCGCGCCCGCGCTCAAGGGCCTACAAATTTTCGATCATTGAGCATTCTGGCCTGCGGGATTCCCGTCAGGCCCCTAATTCCGGATTGGCTCGCTGTCGTTGACAGTGCCTCCAAGGGAGCCAGGGTTTAAGGCTCCGGCGCGCAAGCGCTAACCCACCCCAAGACCGCCAAGCACTCGGTAGCGCGGTCGCATCACTTGTTGATGGAGTGCATCTTCCACCACCCACGCGGGGACCCTTCCCCGCGGATGAGGCCTCCCCGCACCTGTAGGAGACCTCGAATGCCTGCCCCGGCAAACCCCACGACGCAGGAAACTGCTGCGTACCTGAAGTACCCGGTCGTGCTGAGCAACAGCGCCTGGCTCAGCGCGGTTTATCTTGAAAACCCGAACCGGGTTGGGGAGATGAGCCTGCGCCTGGCCAGTGTGGTGCAAGCGGCATGGTACGAGCTGAAGCTCGCACCGGATGCGGAAAAGTTCGTCTTCGCCGTCGTACACAAACAGCCTGTCGGTCGTGAACGAGTGTGGATCTCACTCTCGCTCACTGTCGTCCGGCCCCAGTCTGAACCTCCCTACCTCCACGTCGAGCTCCTGGACGAAACCTCCCCCGAGGTCGACCAGGACTAGCTTCACAACCACCTACAGTCCCGCCGCCGGCGGGACTTCCTTTTCCATAGGCAGACAACATGATCAGCATCGCTGGCCAGTTGGCCATCCGCACCATCACAGGTCGCAACGGCCCATTCAACGTGGGGCGGCTGGTGACCTCCATTGGCGAATTCGTCATCAAGGACCCCGGCCTGGACCAGTACACGGAGGGTAAGTACCAGGGCGATTTTGCAATCACGCAAATCCGCCCGTCCTACTACACCCACGGTGGACGACTGGTCGTCGAGATCAGGGCCGAGCTCGGCGGCATGAGCCTGGACGATGTAACCAATCTCAGCGCCGAAGACGAAGAGCAGCTGTCGACGACCGTGCTCGATCCCCTTGAGGAGGAGAGCTCGCCGCCGGCGGTGAAGCCGTCGAAAGCTCAGCAGCCAGCTGCCCGCACGTCCACATTGATTGCGGCACCAGCCGACTCCGATGAACCGTTCGGCATGAAGCCCGCTGCACCGGCCGCACCGAACAGTGATGAATCACCAGACGAAGAACTCTTCGGCACGGTCTGGCCCCTGGCCGATACCGTGAAACTAGACCCCACCGTTGACCGACAACGCTTGCGCGCGCAGTGCGCACGTTTGGGCGAGCTCGGGTACTCCCTGGACTTCAAACTCCAGGTCTGGAACAGGAGAACGCCATGAACCAGCTTTACGCCTTACCTGAGTTTTCCAACCTGCTGCTGCAGGCATCCAGCTCGTTACGCGAAGTGGGTGCGGAAGACCTCGCGGATCTCTTCGTGATCGCGCTTTACGATCGATCGATGGTCGACCTGGCCATCGCCCAGCTGCGTATCCGCGCAGCGCAGGGCGAGCAGCCAGCAGACCCGGACGGAGACACTCCCTGGAGTGTCTCCGGTGCGCAGGCACAGGAATACACCCTGCGGCTCACCCAGCGGCTGGATCGTTGCATCCGCTTCAACCGCGTCAGCCTCTGATCTGACGCCACCACCCAGCCGGGTACTCCCGGCAAGGGAGTCTCGGCCAAACAGAGGAGACCACCCATGGGCTGGCTATTTTCACATCGATCCAAGGAGCAGCTTCTACGCGAGCTACTCGCAGCATCGTCCACCTTCTCGCGTGACAGGGAGATCCTTGCTCACTCCGTTGTCGGCAATGAGCTCTGGACCGTAGTGAAGCTAACTCTTCACGTCGCGGGCCTAATCAATGGCAACCGGGAAGGCGACAGCTTCACCTTCATCAACCTCGACCTCCTCGATGTCAGCAACGGCTATTGGGGAAGCCAGTCCATCAGCGAGTCGATGGGGCCTTACTACTACGGCTGCCCCCTCGACTTTCTCGACATGGCCACCTTCGGAGTGAACCAGGTCTGGCGAGAGCAGCTTCGGCAGCATCACCAAGCCTGAACACCAACCGACCACCCTGAGGGGCTCCCTCAGGGAGCTCCTTGCAACCACTACAGGAGCTCACCATGAATGCCATTTTCGCCAGCCTGACCCCGGAAATCCTCAGCAACGTCGAGGACCAGCTGTCCAACAACGAAGTGTCCTGCGACGAGGAGATGGTCGACTTCTTCATCGAAGAACTCGGCCTCTCCCTTGAGCAGGCTGAAGCTGCAGTCGCACTTCGCTCGCAGTATCTGCAGATGATTTTCCTCGCAGGCCAAGGCCCTCTCCATGAGGCCAACGGCCTGGTCTTCTGCCCCGCTACCAAGAGCGTCCGCTGACGCTCACCAACACCACCTGGACCTACCCCAAGGGGCTTCACCGCCCTTCTGGGGCGGGCAGCCCTCCTTCGGAGGATCGCTATGCCCAGTCCAACCAAACTCTTCCAGATCGAGGAGCTCCCTGACCTGTACGTCGACGCCTGCGTGTGCGATGAGCAGCGCAACCTGGTGTTCCTTTCCGCCTGGGGACGCGACACCGTACTGCAGGAGTTTCTGGCCAGGCTGACGCTTGGTCGGGAGGAGAACGGGATCGACCAGTTCCACGTCATCGTGGACGGTCGGCGCCTACCTGTCTTCCCCAACCAGGAGCTGCTCGAAAAACGCACCACAAGGCAGTTCCGCGGCACTCTGTTCGGCAGCCTCTTGCATCTCTGGCTGTTTGATCGTCGCGCCTCGACGCCCGACCAGGCCAATCACTTCGCCTTCGCGCTCCTGGAGCGCGAGGAGGATCCACACCACCGGCTCTGGCCGCTGGTAATGGAAACCTGTCCGCTGCCCCTCCTCCCACACTGGCGCGAGCCGGTGATTGGAGTCCTCATCCAGCACCAGATGTTGACCGCCCTGCCCGGGGCGATCGGCAACGTCTGCGCTTGGCGTCTCGCTCTCCAGCTCGACGTGCTCGAGCCCTCCCTCGGAGAGCTGATCCGCCGCGGCGAACTCACCACCGAAGCTCAGGCCCAGGCCTGAGCTCCAACTATCGACTCAAGGAAGCCCCATGGCACTCATGTTTCCGCGCCTGGCGCGCAACTTCGCCCGCAATGGCTATTACCCCACTGACGAAGTCACACTCGAACGCGCCCTGCAGGCGCTCATTCCCGCCCCTTCGGGCAGGATGAGGATCTGCGATCCGTGCGCTGGAGAGGGCGTCGCCCTGGCTGAGGCAGCCCATGTCCTGGGCCGCGACCAGGTCCAAGCGTTCGCCGTCGAATATGATCGCGAACGCGCCGACCATGCCCGTGGCATTCTCGACCGGGTGCTGCACAGCGACCTCTTCGACACCCTGATCAGCCGGCAGTCGTTCGGTTTGCTCTGGCTCAACCCACCCTATGGTGACCTGGTGGCAGACCACTCAGGTGCATCCCAGTACCAAGGAAGCGGCCGCCGGCGCCTGGAGAAGGCCTTTTACCAGCGCTGTCTCCCGCTACTGCAGTACGGCGGCGTGATGGTGCTCATCGTTCCTCACTATGTGCTGGACGACGAGCTGACTGGATGGCTGAGCAACCACTTCACCGCCCTGCGCGTGTACGGCGCCGCGGATCCCACCTTCAAGCAGGTGGTGATCTTCGGCATCCGGGTACGTCGGCAGGACCTGGCCAGGGCTGACGTCAGCCAGGTTAGATCTCACCTGCAGGCGATCGGCGCCGGCCTGGACCAGGCTGAGGAGATTCCAGCCAGCTGGCCATGGGAGCCCTATGCGGTCCTACCGGCAACAAACGAGCTGGAGCACTTCTACCGCGTAACACTGGAGCCAGAGCAGTTCGCCGGCGAGATTCAACGCTTAAGGGGCCTGTGGCCTGACTTCAGCCTCCACTTCGGCCAGACAGGCCTGCAGCCTCGCCCGCCTGTCAGGGAGCTCTCCCGCTGGCACTTGGCTCTAGCCCTAGCTGCCGGGGCGATCTCCGGCGTCGTGCGCTCGAGGTCGGGCCGGACCCTAGTCGTCAAGGGTGACACCTATAAGGACAAGGTCCGCAAGACCGAATTCACCGAAGACGAAGACGGCAACGTCACCGAGGTGCGGATCCTCACCGACCGCTTCATACCGATCATCAGGGCTTGGGAAATGACGCCCTCCTCTGCGAATCATGGCTGCGTGCTGACCATCAGCTCATCCGCCGCGACCACAGAGGTGGCCGACACTCCCCGGCCTGAGCCTGAACCTGAACCGCTGTTCTTCCCGGGGCAGATTGTGATGACCGCTGCCATCAGCCACCTGGTGGAGATCGGCCAACTCAACCCCACCACCTACCTCAAACGCCACCTGGTAGGCGACTGGGGGAATCTCTGCGACGAGGACTGGAACACCAACCAGCGAGCCTTGAAGCACGGTGACAGGTTGTTCTCCAGCTACGATGTCGACGCCGGCGATGAGTCCAGGATCTGGATCATCACCGAGGCCGACCGCAGCTCCACCACCTTGCTGCTCCCCAGCGACTACTAACCCACCGCCTACGCGGCCCCCAACTCCACACCACCCTGCAGGGTATGCCGATACCCTAAGGGGGACACGCATGCCCTGCATTTCATCACCTGCAGGAGATGCACATGAACGCACTGACCCAGCCGGCCGCTTCGGCCGCTTCCCCACTGAATATCAACCTGACTGACTTCATCGACGAGTTCGGCGATGAGCTCCTGGCGTCACTCAACCGCTCCAACCCTCCGGTCTACGCCGGCGCCAACAACATGCAACGCCAGCTGGTGATGGACAACCTCAAGCGCAAGCCCTTCGCGGCCCAGGCTGAGGTGGTTCAAGCCATAGCGGCGCTGCTTCTGGACCGCAACGAGCAGGCTGGTGTCATCAACGCAGAGATGGGTACCGGGAAGACGATGATGGCCATCGCTGTAGCAGCTGTAATGCACGCTGCAGGTTACCGTCGAACAATGGTCATCTCTCCACCTCACCTGGTCTACAAGTGGCGCCGGGAGATCCTGGAAACTATCCCTAACGCCCGCGTCTGGGTGCTCAACGGTCCGGACACTCTGGTTAAGTTGCTCAAGTTACGAGACCAGATGGGCGAGGCCTACGATGGCCGCCAGGAGTTCTTCATCCTCGGCCGCGTCCGGATGCGGATGGGATTCCACTGGCGGCTTGCCTGTTGGAAGAAACGCTCAGCCGGCGGCTTGCTGCTCGCATCGTGTCCAGATTGCGGCCAGGTCCTCGAGGACCTGGAGGGCAACCTGGTCACCGTCGAGGAGTTCGAACGCAGTGATCGCCGACGCACCTGTCTTGCCTGCAAGGGTGCCCTCTGGACGCTCATGCGGCCTGGCAAGGTCGATGGTGGTGACCGACGCGCGACGATCCTCAAGTCGATGTGCCGCATCCCCACCATCGGCCCGGTCAGGGCGGAGCGCTTGCTCAACGACTTCGGCGAGGACTTCCTGGCTTCCATGTTGGTGGACAACGTCTCGGAGTTCATCAACCTGATGGATGCCAAGGGCAACTTCGTCTTCAGCGACCGACAGGCCAAGCGCATGGAGCGGTCGATGGCCAACATCGAGTTCGGGTTCGGCGAGGGGGGTTACCAACCGACCGAATTCATCAAGCGCTACCTACCCGATGGATACTTCGACCTGCTGGTGGTGGACGAGGGACATGAGTACAAGAACAGTGGTTCGGCCCAGGGCCAGGCCATGGGCGTTCTGGCAGCCAAAGCACGGAAATCCGTGTTGCTGACCGGAACACTCATGGGCGGTTATGCCGACGACCTGTTCTACCTACTGTTCCGCATCCTCACCCGGCGCATGATCGAGGACGGCTACCGACCCAACGCGCGCGGCAGCATGGCTCCTGCAGCTATGTCGTTCATGCGCGATCACGGCGTGCTGAAGGACATCTACACCGAGCGCGACGGGGACTCGCACAAGACCGCCAAGGGCAAGAAGCTCTCGGTACGAACGGTGAAAGCCCCTGGCTTCGGCCCGAAAGGCATTCACCGGTTCGTGCTGCCGTTCACCGTGTTCCTGAAGCTCAAGGACATCGGTGGCAACGTGCTGCCCGACTACCAGGAGGAGTTCGTCGACGTGCCCATGGCGCCGGAGCAGGCCTCGGCCTACCAGCGCTTGGCTGCCACGTTGACCACTGAACTCCGCCAGGCCTTGGCACGGCGAGACACCACCCTACTGGGTGTGGTGCTCAATGTGCTGCTGGCCTGGCCGGACTGCTGCTTCCGATCGGAGATGGTCAAACATCCTCGAACCCGGGAAACGCTGGCTTTCGTTCCTGCGATCTTCGGTGACGAGCAACTGATGCCCAAGGAGCAGGCTCTCTTGGACCTCTGCCTCGAGGAAAAAGCGAATGGCCGCAAGGTCCTCGCATACACCGTCTACAGTGGGACGCGCGACACTACGTCCAGGCTGAAGAAGGTGCTCGAGCAGGCGGGGCTGAAGGTAGCTGTGCTGAGGGCCACGGTAGATACCGCACGACGCGAGGATTGGATCCTCGACCAGGTCGACCGCGGCATCGACGTGCTGATCACCAATCCAGAGCTGGTCAAGACGGGACTGGATCTCCTGGACTTCCCGACTATTGCGTTTCTGCAGACGGGGTACAACGTGTACACGCTGCAGCAGGCGGCGCGGCGGTCGTGGAGAATCGGGCAGAAACACCCGGTGCGCGTCATCTTCTTCGGCTACGCCGGCAGCTCGCAGATCACCTGCCTGCAGTTGATGGCCAAGAAGATCGCCGTCGCACAGAGCACGTCGGGAGACGTTCCTGAATCGGGCCTCGACTCGTTGAACCAAGACGGAGATTCCGTCGAAATGGCACTCGCGAGACAACTGATTGCTGCATAAATTTAAGGCCACCTTTTAGGTGGCCTTTTTCTATCAAGCGTCTTGAGGTGCTTCTTCAGGGTAATAACGGTAGTAGGCTGTTAGAGCGCTATCCCAGCACTGACTAAGCTCTGCCTTGTGACGTTCAATCCAACCTCTAACTTCACTTAGCGGGTAATCGTCGCGCGAATTTATGTACTGCCTGACTTCGCCGGTCTCAATATCTATGTGACAGGTAACTCCACCACCTCGAACCGTCACCTCAGACCTTGCAGAGGGCCCTTCACAGAATACAGCTGCATAAACCATCTCGAGCGAGCTCCATGGTTCAACAATCTTCCTCAGCTCAGCGAGCGACGTAGGGCTAACGCACTCTATTCCGACATACGAAAGATCATTTCGGCCATGTTTCTCAAAATCGAATGGCACATAGTCCTTCCCCACCTTGCAATCGACAGCATCTAGAAGCTTCGCCGCAATGGGTCCAAAATGTAGATACCAAGTGCTCTCTTGTGTATTCCCCTTTTTCTTCATCTGACGAACCTTCTCTTCGTCAGTCATATTCTCAAGATCGAAGCAGGCCGACATCCCTATGTACTTGGCCCAATTCTTTGGCGCACCCACCAGCTTGCACCATTTCTCAAAGGAGATAAGTCCGGTCGGTTTATTATCTACGATCTCGAATGGCTTTAAACTGTTTGAATCTAGCCCTAATCGTATGCGGGACTTGTCGTGAGAGAGGTTGTTTCCTAGATTCCGATTTTCCACACGACTCGCATGAGCGAGTTGCTTGCTACTAAGCCTGGTCTCTTTCATAGGTACACCGGTCTTATCCGGGTATGGATAAGAGGTCAACCAGACAACACCGTGTGCGATCTCATCAGTATGCGTTACCAGGTGCCCTAGACGAATCGCATCAGACAAAATCGAGGCGGCCAGCGATGTGGCCGTGAAATGATAAAGTCGCAATCTAACCCCCCATGTAAAATCTATTTATAGAAATTCTAACTGTCAGCTATTGCACTGCACTTGCCGTGTCAACTCGCTGAAGGTATCTCGCTCCATTGTGACATATATCCCGGCGACTTTAGTTCCTGCCTCATTCCCCAACCGGGAATTGGAGGCACGCGCCCAGGACGAAGAGTGCCACGCCCGAACTCCGCATTGATTCGATCCATCACCGCCATGAGGCGTTCGCCACCAGGTCGCGGCGCCGGCGCGAACATGTCGACCTGAGCAAGCCCCGGTGCGACCAGGTCCATCAGCACCACCCCAGCCTTCAGATAGCGGAAGCTCGGTCGAAATATGCGGTCAAGTCCCGCCAGAGCCGCCGCAATCAGGTCGCGGGTATCGGCGCTTGGTGTCAGCAGAGGAACGGTGGCCGCATTGGCATAGCGTCGCTCCCGCTCGTTGAACTGCCCTGTCTGGATGAAGACCTGCAGCGCACAGGCATAGTCGCCCTGGGCACGCAGCTTTTCCGCGGCCCGGGCAGCATAGCTGGCTACCGCCTCGCGCAGCGCTGACAGCTCTGTCACCCGATCGCTGAAGCTGCGGCTGCAAGCAATCATCTTCTTCGGTGCCGGGCCATCCTCGAGGGCGTAACAGACCTCCCCCCGCAGCTCCCGCAACGTCTTTTCCAACGAGACGCTGAACTGGCGACGCAGCATTTTGGGGTCCTGCTCGGCGAGCTGCGAGGCGGTGACGATGCCCATGCCGCCCAACTGCTCGAACAACCGCCGACCAACCCCCCAAATCTCGTTGATAGGGGCGTGCTGCAGCAGTACGCCGATCTGTTCCTGGCGTGTCATCACTACAACGCCACCGCGCGTGTGTTTTTTCGCCGCCCAGTTGGCCAGCTTCGCTAACGTCTTCGTCGGCGCAATTCCTACCCCCACAGGGATACCTACCAGACGCTGAACTTCGGCCCGGATCCTACGGCCTTGGGCAGCCAGGGAGCCGGGCACGCCGGTCAGGTCAAGGAAACACTCGTCGACCGAGTAGATCTCCTGGCGCGGCGCGAACTCTCTAAGGACGGCCATCACACGCGCCGACAGGTTGCCGTTTATGTGGAATAGAAAATCAAGTCAGTCGAATTGGTCTGCTGATGATCGCATCTCCTGTATGGCCACGGCGCCACCAATGTTTCCGGCCGTGCCTATGACCAGCGCGCTTTTTGTAACCATGATAATCAGAGGTCGGCCAAAACTGCCTGCTGGGGCCGGCTGAAATCGCCCTATAGCTGCCGATTGGATCTATTGCCCGAAGGTGACTACGAGACGGGGGGCGATTCAGTCCATTCCTGGCCTGCAGCCTTTTCTTTAGCTCAAACCCCTTGTTTAGCTGGACAGCTAAACAAGGGGTTTGAGCTAAAGAAAAGCAGTATTAGGCAAGTCTCCCGCCGGTTTCCGTCAGTCGTGACAGGCCGGCCCCTACGATTATGGATTCGCTAGCGGCCTGCGGCAGGCGTTAGCAATGGTGTCGACGAGCAGACCACGACTCGCCTTGCACCTCGGGTGAGAGCTACGTAGAGGTGTTGAGCCGTCATACGCTCGGGCTCAAGAATGACCGCGACGTCCGCCTCCAGCCCTTTCAGAAGAAGCGTGCTTCCAACTGCGCGCCTGCCCAGTGGCCGACTCAAATGGCGGTTTCGCTCGCGGGCTTGAATTGCCGCGCCAATGAACCCACCTCCGTCCTCGGCGGATCTCAGCGCTGAAATACAGCAGTGCAGCACTTCGGGTCGGTAGACACGCGCACCGTGTTGGTCCGCGAGGGACTGGAGCAGGTCAATTGAAGTCGCGTAGTTGGGAGCCGCTATGAAAGCCACTGCTGAGGCTTCTGTAGGAGTCGCGGGCGTGCGAGCCCGGCCGCCTCGTATCGTTTCGACTCGCGCGAGCAAGTTTGCAGCACCCACTCCAGTCATCAGTGAAGTGGCAAACTCGGCAATCTGGCGCAACGCATTGGGACTCGCCAAATCGAACCGGCGAGCGAAGTTCACAAGATCTTTCAGGTCGACCGCTTCAACGGCAGTGGCGCCCGGCGTCTGCATGGTCAGTTGATGGCGACCATTAACATTGATGGAGTCGCCAATGACGAGAACGCGGCCGTCACGGTTTGGTGCTTCTGTTCGGGCTGCAACCAGTCGCTGCTGCAATTCCATGCCTTGGGTTAATTGAACCCACTGGACTCCCTCCGGCGCTCCACGCAGGTCCACAGGTTGACCAGCCTGCAATGATACGCGGGCATGAAGTAGCCAAGCTCCCAGCGCGTCCATACCTGCGAGGCGCCATCGCCAAGGGGTCTGCAGTGTGCCGATAGGCGGGAACTCAGCCTGAGCCTCCAGCTCCCAGTGCACCAATGGGTCGCGGAAGCCGAATATCGCCTGCATCGGGTCACCAAGGATGCAAGTTGGCAGAATCCGCGCTAGGGCGCAGACGAGGGCATGCTGTGCGGTGTTGCAGTCCTGGTACTCGTCGACCAACAAGCGCGAATATGTCGACGTTATGGGGTCACTGATGTGACCGGTCTGCAGAAGACCTTGCACGGCCCCTCGAATGGCAGGGTAGTCCGCGTTCGGATTGGCCAGTTCGAGAACACGCGCGTCGAGGCCCGCTCGGAGCGGAAACTTGCCCGCTAGCCGCATCGCAAAGCCGTCGATGGTAGATACTCTGTACGCTGAGGTGGGGACGCCACCGCGCTGGAGCCTAGTGCGCAGAGCAGTGGCGCCAGCGTTTGTGTGCGTCAACACCAAGACTGGCTTGCTGTCGGTGTACTGACTCAGCGCATCCGCGATGAGTTGGGTCTTGCCGCATCCCGCCGGTGCAGTGACTGAGCCTAGGCGCGCTTGAAAAATGTCTATTTCAGGTGGCGGCACTCGTCCACCTCCAGAGCTGGTTCGTAATGTCGACGAAGCCCGGCTCTGCATTCCGTATGTGAGGGCCGACGATGTCTTTGGCAATTTCCTGGAAACCGCTCACTGACTTGAACCAGCCGTTTTTGTTGTTGCGAGCGGCAAGTCCGAGCAAAGCTCGGCTTGCAGGTGAGTAACCGCCATTCGTCCGTTCGGCCTCTATGGCCTCCAAGGTGACTTGGCCGCTCGACTTCGACTTGATGTGCTCAGCCATGAGGTCCCGGCCGACCATCTCGTCTGCCTTATTCAGCAGCGCATGCACCGCGTCATTGCTTGAGTGGAGAAATAGCTCGTCCTCAAGCGCCAGACCGGGGCGCCACGTGATGTACTGGCCGCCAGCCGCAGTGAATCTCTCGACAAGTCCGACAGTTGCAACAGGCTTGTCTGCGTCCACGAAGACGAGGACGCGATAGCCCAACTTGAGGAACGCCTCCCCGCGTGTGAAGCATTGGTCGGGGCTTCCTCCACCTGCGTCCACGTACGAGCCTCCATGAGCAAGGAACGAGGTCGCGCCACA
Organism: Pseudomonas sp. MT3; assembly: GCF_054720805.1. Taxonomy (NCBI): domain Bacteria; kingdom Pseudomonadati; phylum Pseudomonadota; class Gammaproteobacteria; order Pseudomonadales; family Pseudomonadaceae; genus Pseudomonas; species Pseudomonas sp. MT3. Next base: position 234,248 of record NZ_JBTVPY010000006.1, on the reverse strand, counting down.
GTTGACCCACCACTGGTCCATCCCGCGAGCGAATCCGACCTCGCTGGCGCCTTCGCAGACGATGACGGATTTGGACAGAAAGGCCTCGGCCGCCTTGCGCAAGGTGCCCTGGATACCGTCGTCCGTACCGGCGCATGTGGCCGAGTGAACGCCCAAACGCTGGCGCACGACGAAAAGCTGTTTAGCAGCAAGCTCCCTAAGCGTCACCGGCGAATGGGTCGTCATAAAGACCTGTAGCGGCTGGGCCTCGTCCTTCGCACCGAGTGAGTCGAGCAGGCGCATGAGCCTGTGCGGCTCAAGTCCATACTCGACTTCATCTACTAGGGCAACGGTGGCAGCCGCTGCTGCGGCCCTTTGCAATCCTGCTACAAGGAGCCGCCCAGAACCGGTGCCCAGCGACCGCAGAGGAATGCCGGCCTCGCTGTGAAGCGCAATAGCACCATCGCCAATCGACACCGAATGAGCATCAAGTAGTGCCTGAGCGCTCGCACCGATTGCAACACCCAGGCCGGTAGCTGTCTGGGTGACCACTTGCAGGGTCTGAGCGAGTTGAGGGCCAGCCTGTGCGCCGAAGGTGGCCCGGGCGGCGCGAGCCGCGCCGGCGAGTTCCGAGCCAAGGTTCGCGCGCTCCTCCGTGAGCCGGTTCAACACCGATCCCCTAGCCCAGGAAAGGTTCGTGTTTGCGTAGGTGCCGATTCGGGCTGGTGTCAGGAGACTTCGATCCTTCCAAGCTAGAGACCGTTCCAGTCGTTGTTGATCGGCTCGATTGGAGTAAAGCGTCCAGCTCGGCTCGAGGTCGCTCGCGACCTCGAGCTTCAGCGTCAGAACCGTTTCCAGGCCTGCCCGCGGCTCGTCTTCTAGCTGCCCAGTGCCAAGGTCAAACCCGCGAAGGAACTCTCCGTAGGTGTCGATGTTTTTCAGCTCGTCGGGTAGTGCGCCGAGCGTGACTGCAATCACGATGGTCCGAGTGACGTCTAGTCCGAAGAAGTCCGTGTCGCCGAAAGGTGCGCTTCTTCGCGCTCCAAGGCACAGGTCTATGGCATCCAGGATGCTTGACTTGCCGCTGTCTCCCGGGCCAATTAGACAGTTCACGCCGTTGGACGGTGTCCAATCGAGCGCTTGTATCGATCGGAAATTGCGAATTTCAAGATGACGGACTCGCGTCATGTTTCCTCTCAGTTGGTTTGGCTAATATCCCGACGCGACGGTGAGTTGCCCAAGGGATGCACGGACACTCGTCAGGAATCACCGAACATCAGCTCCCCCAAGCAAACCGATCACCGAGAGTCTAGACGCTGATTGACCGCATGCAGCCGTCACCGCACTAACGAGTGAGCTTCTGCTATTGGCCGGTAGCTGCCGCAGCTATTTGGCAGCTGGAACCCCAGATCGGGGATGCTCTCGATCACCCGTTGCAGCTCAGATCTTCAAGGCGCCGCATCGCATGGCGCGCATCATCGAGCACCAAATCAAAAATGGCTTCCACGCTTTGCACGGCTTCGGCAAATACGATCGATGGGCCGTAATCGAGCATGCCTTGGCGGCTATCCCCTGTCTTGTAGGCTTGGGTGGTCAGCGTGCCCATGACGTGAGGGCGATAGCTTTCGAAATCGCTCGCTCCCGCTGCGTCCAATGCTGCAACAGCCTTGGCGCTATCATTGTTCAGGACTCGGTGATGCTGCCGCAGGCCGGTCTTCACGATGATGCTTTCTGTGCCATCGCTCTGAACCAATCGTTCCTGGTACTGGCGGTGAATCCACAACTCCTCGGCTACCAGCATCCGCGACCCCATCAGGACGGCATCGGCTCCCATCAAAAGCGTCGCCGCCAGTTGGCTTCCGGTACCAATCCCGCCACCGATAACCACCGGGATGGGAACCTCTTTCGGCGCATGGGCGGCTTGAACCATGCTGCTGATGCCATAGGTTCCTGGATGGCCGCCGCAGTCGTTGCCAACAACGATTACCGCATCCACGCCAAGACGCGCGGCTGAGCGCGCGTAGCGAACCGCTGGAACCTTGTGCAGAACCTTGATACCCGCTTCGCGCAGCAGCGGCAGGACAGCTTCCGGGCTTCCACCCGACGTCTCGACACAGAGCACTTCCTCCTCGGCCAGAATCCTTATCTGCTGCCGCAAGCGCTCAGATGCGTCGCCCCGGCTGGAAAGGTAGAGGTTCACCCCGAATCCTTTCCCCGAGGTGAGGCTGCGGCACCGACGAAGCTGCTCACGGAATTCGTCCAGATCGGGGAAGCCGGCAGCAACCACAAATCCCATTCCGCCTGCGTTGACCACCGCCGCAACGTAGCTCGCGTCTGAGACGCTGGGGCCCATGCCGCCGCAAAGAATGGGATGACGGATACCAAGCATCTTGGTAATGCGAGTTCTGAACAGCTGATCACGCATGGAGACTCCAGTTCGGCGAAGAGAATGAAAGGGTGACCTGGGCCGCCCTAAAGGGGAATCAAGGATGCCCCCATACGCCCGGCGTGTTCTGAGGGCCAGATTTCTCTTATAGCTGAACGACTGTTCAGTAGTAAAGACTTCAATGTCCCTCAGCCAAGGGCGCTGATGAGTCCTTGTTCAAGCCTACTGGGGAAGCCTCATGAACAGGTGAATTCTGGCTATGGAAGATCACGCTACCGGACGTCTGTTTCCGACCCAAAGCGGACGTATACGGACGCCTCGCCGTCGGCTTCACCTGTATTCGCTATCTGCTTTCCGTGACCTACAGAAGGGCCACCACAGCTGAGCACACCACGGATCACCAGGATCATTCGGGATTCCATATCGCTCTGGGTATCGGTCGCGAGTGAAGTTCGCGGTTCCGAACAGCGTGTCCCAGATGAACAGCAACTGAGCGAAGTTGTGATGGGGCGGCTTGCCGTGCTCATCAAGCTCGGCGTGATGCGCGCGGTGCGTGCTAGGCAGCTGAACCAGCCGCTCTAGCAGCCAGGTAAATGGAGCCAGCCAGCGCCATTTGTAGAGCACCTTGTCCCAGGCGAACGCGCTGTGCACCAATACGTTGGCGCAACCGAAAATCAGGTGTGCGATGAGCACCGCCTCGCCTAGGCCGAGATAGACGAGAGCCCCGGCGTACCAGATGTCCGGCATGAACAAGAACCAACGCCAGTTCTCCCGGTAGGCAACGCTGATGCTCATTGCCGTTGCGGTGTGGTGGGTACGGTGCATGTGCCACATGAAAGGAATGGTGTGGCCTAGTCGGTGGTACCAGTAGTGCATGAAGTCAGCAGGGATGATGACCAGCAGAACAGCCTGCCAAAGTGGAAGTGAGCTCAGTTGGCCAATTGCGCCAGGTGCCAGTTGGGCCAGGATCAATGCAGCCCCGGCGATGATTGCTGGTTTGATCAGCAGTGCAAATTGGGCAAGGCTGATAGCGTCAACGGCAAGCTCGTCGGATTGGCGCCTGTTCAGCATGCGTCCGGCGAGCAACTCGAAGCTTCCCAGTAAAACCAGAAGGCCGCTGACAGCCCAGGTGTCCAGATGTGGCATCTAATGTCTCCCTCAAGATGTGAGGGAGATTTTCAGCAATCCTGCAGCCAGCTTACTTGAAGGATTTTGTTGTTGTTCGCCTCTGAAGGGCGAAGCCCGAAAGTCCGCAGGCAGATGCGCGACAGGTGGGCTGAATCGGCAAAACCTGCTTCATGAGCGACGGCGGTGGCTCCATTCGGGTCATTGAGCCCCTCCAGGGCGCGCCGGAGCTTTCGCCACAGCAGCAATTTGCGCAGTGGCAAACCGAGCGACTCCTGTAGCCAGTGCGAGCAGTGTGCTTGGGTGCTGGAATAGCGAGACCGGAATGCTCCCCAAATCTGCTCTGCGGTGCTGTCTTCGCCTGATGCCTCGACCAGTGACAACAGATACTCCAGGCGCGGGTTTGGAGTGATCTCTGGCTGCTCATGCAGAGCAAGCAACTCATTCAGCGCGTCATCGAAGGTCTGCTGCGTGGTTGAGGAGGCCAGACTGAAGCGAGAGCCAGCTGGTACGTCGACTCGAAGCGCCGCATCAGGGCTGCCACGGGCCCAGCGCAACATTCGAAGGTATGACGGGTGGCTTGGCTCTACGGTGATGCTCGTATGCGGCTGCGGGCGCAGGAAACGGCGACGTATTTCGGGTGCCAACAGCCAAGCCTCCGAGGAGACGGCTGGTAAACCATCGATCTCCAACTCGAGCGGCTCGCCGTCAGCCAGCAACAGGGTCATGCCAGGGCGCTGGTTGTAGCCATTGGGCAGAGACTGCGCCCTGACGATGAACGCCGATTTCCCGATCAGAAGCTGGTTTGGTGCCATGGTAAACGCGTCAGCCTGACGATAAGTTGCACATGAAGTTTATGACCCAAACCACAACGCCCTCTTGCCGCTAGGGCGTACAGCCACTTTTGAGGTAGTTGCTCCGGATAGCGGGAGCTCCATTCTCAATCTCGACATCGGAGGCATACGCTTCCAACAGAAGCTCGCAATTGCCTCGTTGGGTTAACACCACGCCAGTCAATGTCGCGTCCCTGCTGATGCAATCGAATCCGCCCGTGATCGCATAGGTTGCCTGCTTTCCATTGATGCTGACCTGTCCATCGCCAGAGGCCTTGCAGTCCCCCCAGCGCAGCCCATCTGCAGAGATCGTGAGGAGGGCAGGACTCGATGCGGAAGATGCTTCGGCCCGCCACTGACCATCGAACCAGCTGCCGGCAATCGGTTGCTCGATGCCGGCAACGGGTTTGTGGGCGTCGCTCGGTTTGTCGCACGCGCTAAGCCACAGTGCGGAGACGAGAAGCGGTAGTAACCCTATCAACCTGTTCATGATGTGCCTCCACATTGCATCAGGTCTTCGGGCCTGCCTTGCCCAGGAAGGCAGGAGTCTCACGCATTCACACCCCCAAGTCAGCTCGGGGTGGTCACCACCTCTGCATGCCTGGGCAAGGCGATTGAAATGAGCGCGGCCAGGAGAACGAATGCCGCAGAGATCCAAAGGCAGGCCACCAGTCCGTAGGCCTGGAATACCCACCCGGAAAGCACCGTGCCGATTAGGCGTCCCATGGCGTTGGACATGTAGTAGAACCCCACGTCCAGCGATACGCCGTCCTCCTTGGCGTACGAGACAATCAGATAGCTGTGCAGCGAGGAATTCACGGCAAAGAGCGCCCCGAACAGCATCAGCCCACCCAGGAGCACGGTCTGCGCGGAGAGATTCATGTCCAGGCCAAGGGCGATGGCGGCCGGCAGCACCGCAAGCATCAGCGCCCAGATGAAGGCAGCACGACCGTCAGGGACGTGGCCGCGCTTCTTACCCGTCAATGCCGGCGCGAAGGATTGGACGATGCCGTAGCCGATCACCCACGCGGCAAGGAAGCCTCCGACCAGCCAGAAGTCCCAACCCAGCGTCTCGCTCAAATAGACCGGGAGCGCGACGACGAACCAGACATCCCGAGCACCGAACAGGAACATCCGTGCAGCAGAGAGAATGTTGATTGCTCGGCTTTTGGAGAGCATGTCGCGGAACTTGGGCTTGGCCTTGGCTTTGCCCAGGTTTTTTCTCAGCGACAGCATACTGCCGATCCAGATGAGGGCTAGCACTAGGGCCATGGCCAGCACGGCGCCTTTGAAGCCGAGCAAGGCCAGCAGCGCGCCACCCAGGAAGAAGCCCACGCCTTTGAGCGCATTCTTCGAGCCTGTAAGGATCGCCACCCACTTGTAGAGCTTGCCTTGCTGAGCATCTGGCACCAGGAGCTTGATCGAGCTCTTGGCGCTCATCTTGTTGAGATCCTTGGCGATGCCGGAGAGCGCTTGGGCTCCCATAACCCACGGTATCGTGAGCAAGGCAGACGGCACGGTGAGCATCAGCAGCGCCACGACCTGCATGGCGAGTCCGATGTTCATGGTGCGGTTCAGTCCCAGCCGCGCGCCCAGGTAACCGCCAACCAGATTGGTGACGACACCGAAGAACTCATAGAACAGGAACAGGGCTGCGATCTGTAGCGGCGAGTACCCCAAAGAATGGAAGTGGAGTACCACCAGCATGCGCAAGGCGCCATCGGTGAGCGTGAAAGCCCAGTAGTTGCCCGTTACCAGCAGGTACTGGCGAACTTCTGGTGAGAGCGACGATAGCGCCTTCATGATCGGGCCCCGCTCCTTCAGCCAGCCAGGCCGACCAGCTTCGCCAGTTCGACAGTGCGGTTGGCGTAGCCCCATTCGTTGTCGTACCAGGCATACAGCTTCACCTGTGTACCATTCACAACCATGGTCGAGAGCGCGTCGATGATCGAGGAGCGCGGGTCGGTGCGATAGTCGATGGAAACCAGTGGGCGCTCCTCGTAGCCAAGGATGTCCTTCAGCTCATTCTCGGCGGCGCGCTTGAGCAACTGGTTGACCTCGTCCGCGCTGGTCTGCCGCTCGACTTCGAAGACGCAGTCGGTCAGTGACGCATTTGCCAGCGGTACGCGGACAGCGTGGCCATTCAGTCGGCCGCGCAGCTCCGGGAAAATCTCCGCGATGGCGGTGGCAGAGCCAGTGGTGGTAGGGATCAGGCTCATACCTGACGCACGAGCACGACGCAGATCCTTGTGTGGCTGATCCAGGATGCTTTGGGTGTTGGTCAGGTCGTGGATGGTGGTGATCGAACCGTGGCGAATACCAAGGTTTTCGTGGATCACCTTCACCACCGGCGCGAGGCAGTTGGTGGTGCAGGAGGCTGCCGTCACGATGCGATGCTGAGCCGGGTCGAACAGGTGTTGGTTGACGCCCATTACGACGTTCAGCGCACCTTTTTCCTTGACCGGCGCACTCACGACAACGCGCTTCACACCTTGATCCAGGTAGGTCTGCAGCACGGCAACGGTCTTCATCTTGCCACTGGCATCGATGACCAGATCGCAGCCCGACCAGTCAGTGTCAGCGATGGCTTTGTTCGCCGTGATCTTGATGCGCTTACCACCAATAACCACCGAGTCACCGTCGGAGCTCGCTTCGTGATGCCAACGACCGTGAACCGAGTCGAAGTTGATCAGGTGGGCGTGCGTCGCAGCATCGCCAGCCGGGTCATTGATCTGTACGAACTCAAACTCCGGCCAGTCCCATGCCGCGCGCAGTGCCAGCCGACCGATACGTCCGAAACCATTGATGCCTACTTTGATGGCCATGTTTTTGTTCTCGAGTGCGGTTAGCGAGCGTTCGGCGATTTTTTGTCGAACTGGTTGATGTAGTTGATGTGTGCAGGGTGCTGAATCGCACGGGGCCGAAGCGCTTGTACCTGGGCAACGGCTTCGCGCATGGGGATGCCGCACTCGATCAGCAGCTGGGCCGCGATCAGACCTGTGCGACCAGAGCCGCCCTTGCAGTGGATGGCGATCTTCTGGCCGCCATTGACCAGCTCTTTGAGGCGATCTCGATTGGTTTCCCACGCAGTGGAGAAAGCTTCACCGGGTGCCTGGTCATCCTCAACGGGCAGGTGGAACCATTCGATCCCCTGCAGTTGGCATTCCTCGGGAAGTAGATCGATTTCGTTCTGCAGCAGTTCTTCTTCTGGCATCAGGGTCACCAGAGCTACCGCGCCGGCATCGCGAAGCGTGGCCAGCGCCTCGGACACTGACGTGTCCTTGGTGCCGGGGCACGGGGTGAAGATCAGTTGGCCGCTCAGATCGGACGCGGTAAGAACGGAATACGGATGCGATTGCACGTTCAGAAAGCCTCAGATGGATCGTTGATTGACACGTTTGGATAGCTCTTCCGCCGACTCCTTGCGCTCGGAGTAGCGGTCGACCAGGTAGTCGGCGCGATCACGCAGTAGCAGGGTGAACTTCACCAGTTCCTCCATCACGTCGACGACTCGGTCGTAGAACGGAGAAGCCTTCATGCGACCTGCCTCGTCGAACTCCAGGTAGGCCTTGGGCACGGAGGACTGGTTGGGGATAGTGAACATGCGCATCCAGCGGCCGAGCACGCGCATCTGGTTAACGGCGTTGAACGACTGCGAACCGCCGCAGACCTGCATTACCGCCAGGGTCTTGCCCTGAGTGGGGCGCACGGCGCCCATGCTCAGCGGAATCCAGTCGATCTGCGACTTGAACACGCCTGTCATGGCGCCGTGGCGCTCCGGCGAGCACCAGACCATGCCTTCCGACCAGAGCACCAGGTCACGCAGTTCTTTGACCATGGGATGGTCATCGGACACATCATCCGGAAGGGGCAGACCTGACGGATTGAAAATCCGCGTCTCGGCTCCGAAGTGCTCCAGCAAGCGAGCGGCCTCCTCGGTGAGCAAACGGCTGAAGGAGCGTTCGCGAGTCGATCCGTACAGCAGGAGGATGCGCGGTTTGTGAGTCGATTTCTGTTCGATAGCCAGTTTGTCCGGGGACGGCAGATCGATCAGTTCGCTGTCGATATTGGGGATACGGTCATTGGTCATGATTTCACTCCTGGGAAAGGGCGCCAGAGGCTTGATCGAACCAGCGACGCTTGAGCCACCAGGCAACGCCGACCAGAGAGATCAGTACGGGTACTTCAACCAGCGGCCCGATCACGGTCGCAAAGGCGACGGGGGAGGCTAGGCCGAAGGTGGCGATGGCCACGGCAATGGCGAGTTCGAAGTTGTTGCTCGCGGCGGTGAATGCCAGCGCGGTGGTACGTGGGTAGTCGGCCTCCAGCAGCTTGCCCATCCAGAAGCTGATGAAGAACATCACCACGAAGTAGATGGTCAGCGGGATGGCGATACGCAGTACGTCCAATGGCAGTTGCAGCACCATGTCGCCCTTGAGGCTGAACATCGCAACGATGGTCAGCAGCAGAGCTACCAGCGTCAGAGGGCTGATCTTCGGAATGAAGCGATCCTGGTACCAGGCTGCACCCTTGCGGCTGATCAGGATTTTCCGGGTCAGGAAGCCGGCCAGGAACGGGACGCCCAGGTAGATCAGTACCGACTGCGCGATGTCGACGAAGCTCGTTTCAATGACGCTGCCTTCCAGGCCGAACAGGGGCGGCAACACGCCCAGGAAGATCCAGGCGTACACGCTGAAGAACAGAATCTGGAAGATGCTGTTGAAGGCGACCAGGCCTGCAACGTACTGGTTATTGCCGCCCGCGATCTGGTTCCACACCAGCACCATGGCGATGCAACGCGCCAAGCCTATGAGGATCAGCCCCGTCATGTACTCGGGTCTGTCGGAGAGGAACACCACGGCCAGCACGAACATCAGTACCGGGCCGATCACCCAGTTCTGAATCAGCGACAAGGCGAGGATGCGTTTGTCCTTGAAGACTTGCGGTAGCTCCTCGTATTTCACCTTCGCCAATGGCGGATACATCATGACGATCAGGCCAATGGCGATTGGGATATTGGTTGAGCCTATCGACAGGCTGTTCAGCCAAGCCGGTAGCCCCTGGAAGAAACTGCCGAGCGCTATACCAAGCCCCATGGCGAGAAAGATCCAGATCGTCAGGTAGCGATCCAGGAAAGAAAGACGACTCTTGCTCATGATGGGTCTCCGTAGCTTCAGAGCGTGCCGATGCGTGCCAGCTCCACCTTGAGTTGGGCTGCATCGAGTTGTTCAAGGGGCAGTGCGAGGAACGCCGAGATGCGCTGCTTGATGTGCTCGAGCGTGGCATCGAAGGCAGCATCCATCTCTTCCTCGCTACCTTGCAGGTCGGATGGGTCGGCAAGTCCCCAATGGGTCTTCACAGCTGGCCCGAAGAACACGGGACACGCCTCGCCGGCTGCCTTGTCGCAGACGGTGATGACGAAGTCCGGTGCCAGGTCGGCATGTGAATCGGTGGACTTGCTGCTCAGCCCATCGGTGGCGATACCGGCGCGCTGCAGGGCTGTGATGGACAGCGGATTCACCTCCCCCTTTGGTTGGCTACCGGCGCTGTACGCCTTCATGCCGACCGGGGCCAAGTGGTTGAAGACAGCCTCAGACAAGATGCTTCGGCAGCTATTGGCGGTGCAGAGGAACAGGACTTTCATCGAATCTTCTCGGCAGTCTTCAGCAGCAGGCAGCAACGCGCTCGGGGCGGTCGCCCATGGTGTCCAGTCGCTTGGAACTCGTGCTCAACCACTGGCGATTAGCCTCAAGCGTCGTCACGAGAATCTCGCGTACCCAGGTGGGCAGGTTTGGATGCAGTCGGTAGTACACCCACTGGCCTTGCCGGCGGTCTTCCAGTAGCTCACAGGTACGCAGCTGAGCCAGGTGGCGAGACACCTTCGGTTGGCTTTCATCCAGGGCACAGGTCAGTTCGCAGACGCAGAGTTCTTCCTCGCGAGCGATCAACAGCATCATCCGGATGCGGTTTTCGTCGGCCAGGCATTTGAAAACCTGGGTCGGAGTCAGGGAGTCAGTCATGGCGGTTCTCAGTGTTTGGTCTTCACAAGGACGAACATCTTGATGCGCTCGTGAATCTCATGAAGCGTGTGACGGAAGGCGTCGTGGTGATTGCTGGTCACCGGGTCTTCGAAGTTCCACTCCAATGCCTCGCCAGCCCCTGGAGGGGGTTGGCATTCCTGAGCGGCCTTGTCGCAAAGGGTGATGACGTAGTCGAAGCGTTCACCCGCGAACTCTTCGATGGATTTGCTGCGCAGTCCGCTGGTATCGATGGCGAGATGATCGAGGGCGGCATAGGTTCGCGGGTCGATTACTCCAGGCTGAGTTCCAGCGCTAAAGGCCTCGAAGTGCTCACTGTCAGTGTGTCGAAGAAGCGCTTCGGCGAGCTGGGAGCGAGCGGCGTTGGCGGTACAAACAAACAGGACGCGGATCTTGTCAGTCATCTCGGAATGCCCGGATGCATATGGTTTTTCGAATATACGTTTTTTCGCATAAACTTCAAGTGACAGTTCTGTGATGAGCTGTTTGGGCCGACGCCCGGAGCACGGTGTGCGGTGATTGGCGGGGGCGGGTAGTACTGGGCGCGTTGAATCTGCATGCCTTCACGCTGCCTTTTCGCTCGAATCCGTCGCATGAGCCCATGCGCTGTTGTGGTGCCTAGACATTAGGTTGCCATCGGAATAGCTTGCATGGCCGCCGAGCCGCCCCCTTAGGAGACCTGGCACGACGGCGCGCAATCCGATGATGCGAAACGAGGTAGGAGCCGTATGAGCGCCGAAAAAGAAAAGAACAAAGTCGCAGTCTTCTCCGCTGGCTCCTTGATTGGTGCTTTAGGAGGGCTCATAGGCTTAGGTGGCGCAGAGTTTCGACTTCCTCTGCTGATCGGCCTTTTCGGTTTTGGGGCTCTTGAGGCAGTTATCCTCAACAAGGCGATGAGTCTCATCGTCGTCGCGACGGCTTTGCCGTTTCGTGCAATGAGCGTCCCCTATGCGGACGTCCTCGAACGTTGGGACATCATTGTCACACTCCTTGCCGGAAGCCTTGCTGGAGCTTGGTATGGGGCGGGGTGGGCAACCAAACTCAAGAGCCAGACTCTTTACAGAGTGCTGGCAGTGCTGCTGGTAGGAATCGCCATTGCGTTGCTGTTTGGCCATGACGCAAACGCGACGGGTGAGGCGCTGTTTCATGGCGCTGCGTTGATTCTGGTCGGTGTGGTCGTCGGCTTCGGAATCGGCGTCGTAGCAGCGCTGATGGGAGTCGCAGGCGGCGAATTACTCATCCCGACTATCGTTCTTTTGTTTGGCGCCGACATAAAGCTTGCCGGTAGCCTTTCACTGGCGGTGAGCCTGCCCACCATGATCGTGGGATTTACCCGTTACAGCCGCGCCCAGAGCTTTTCGGTGGTCAGAACACAGCGGACGTTCATCCTGATTATGGCCACTGGCTCGATCATTGGAACCTTTATCGGTGGCCAGTTACTTGGACTGATTTCCACTACGTACCTGCTACCCCTGCTCGCCGCTATTCTGCTGATTTCCTCGGTGAAGGTCTGGCGGCATAGCTGACACCGGCGTGCCTAGCGGGTGTCTCTGCTTTTCCGAGGCGTTGTCCACCCGCTTGCTCATTCGAAGGAAATGCCGAGCACCCCAGAAGCCTCTCAGCCTTGGTGGCGCTCGGCGCAGCCTCTAGCTGTGTCCGACCAGCGATTGCAGACGATCTATGCCGACAGGTTCATCTTTCAGCAGCGGGACAACTGCGTAGCGGGAGGAGTGCTTGGTAGCAACCGCATTGATCTCGCGGCGCTCATTCTCTGCTCTCCTGAGCAGCAATGCGGATCTTGGCGCTGCTGCCGCGACGCTGTTGTTGATCACCCAAGCCCATGGCTCGATTCCGGCACGGCGCAAATCGTCCTGCAGGTTGGCCGCCTCCAGAACGGGGGTGGTTTCGGCAAGCGTTACCAGGAGCACCTTGGTCTGCTTCGGATCCTGCAACTGCATCATCGGCGTGGTATAGCCAACTTTCGTGTCGCCCATCTGGCGGACAATCTCGCGGTGATAGGCCCCCGTGGCGTCCAGAAGAAGCAAGGTATGTCCTGTAGGGGCGGTATCCATCACGACGAACTTCTTGCCAGCTTCCCGGATGACTCTGGAAAAGGCCTGGAACACAGCAATCTCTTCGGTGCAGGGCGACCGCAGGTCTTCCTCCAGTAGGGCACGGCCTTCCGCATCGAGACTGGCGCCTTTTGTCTTGAGTACGTGCTGCCGGTATCGCTCGGTCTCTGCCTGAGGATCGATTCTGCTGACCGTGAGGTTCTCCATGACGCCTTCAAGCGTCTCCGCGAGATGCGCTGCCGGGTCGGAAGTCGTGAGGTGTACGGGCAGGCCTCGGCGGGCCAGGTCGACCGCCACCGCTGCGGCCATGGTGGTCTTTCCTACACCGCCTTTGCCCATCAGCATGATCAGGCCGTGCCCTTCGGCGGCGATGTCATCGACGAGCGGTGACAGCTTCGGCAAGTGCAACTCGGTGCTCGTGCTGGTCTCTGCGACTGGCCCGATGGCCACATCAAGGAACAGGTGCTTCAGCGCATCGAGCCCCACCAGGTTGAAGGGCTTGAGTGCCACCTGATCGAGCGGAAGGCTACGAAGTACCTCCGGTATTTTCGCTAGAACCTGTTGCTCCCGCTGGTAGATGGCGGCGGCAAGCTCGTCGCCTTCTGCAGCGGCGGCCGGCAACACACCATTCACAACCAGGTACTGCTGCTTCAAGCCGATATCGGCAAGCTCCTCATGGGTGCGCGCAACCTCGCGGAGCGCAGCACTTTGGGCTCGTGCAACGAGTATCAGGCGGGTGCGTACGGGATCAGCCAGCGCTGCTACAGCCGCTTTGTACTGTGCGCGATGCTTTTCCAGCCCGGCGAGTGGCCCGAGGCACGAGGCATCGCCCTTACCGCTCTCCAAGAAGCCGCTCCAGGCTCCAGGAAGCTGCAGAAGGCGGATGGTGTGGCCAGTCGGCGCCGTGTCGAAAATGATGTGGTCGAATTCAGCGATCAGCGCGTCGTCGGTGAGTAGTGAGGTGAACTCATCGAAGGCCGCGATCTCGGTGGTGCAGGCCCCGGAAAGTTGCTCTTCGATACCTTTCACGACGTCTTCGGGCAGGACACCTTTCACCGGCCCAACAATTCTGTCGCGGTATGCCTGAGCTGCCTGCTGGGGATCAATTTCCAGCGCAGCCAGTCGGGGCACTTCCCGAATCTCGGTGACCTTGTTACCGATTTCCGTGCTGAACACTTGGCCCACATTGGACGCCGGATCAGTGCTGACCAACAGGACGCGCTTGTTCTCGCCGGCCAGTTGGACGGCAGCAGCGCAGGCGATAGAAGTTTTGCCCACGCCACCTTTGCCAGTGAAGAAGAGGAAGCGGGGCGGGGATTGAAGAAATTGCATGGAATCCTCCTATCAGCAGCAACGACCAGAAGAGCAGCATCCGTTGCTCTCCGAGTCCGTAGAGGGTGAGGCTTGAAGGGCGGCCCAGTGAGCCAACTCTGTGCGCGATGGATAGCGGCCTGCCATAACGATTTCGCCATCCACCAAGGTCAAAGGCAGGCTGCCTTGGCCGGAACGCTGCAGAAATTCACGGACAGCGGATTGCTCGGCAAAGGCCTGAGGTTCGTGCGCCAGATTGAAACGCTGAACATTGGCGCCTTGCCGGATTGCCCACTCGACATCACTCGCGAAGGTGACAAGGGACTGATCCACTTCAACCCCGCAAACGCCTGTGCTACAGCACAAGGCGGGATCGTATATCTGGATGAGATGCATGCTGGTTCTCCAATGACGACTGATAAAAAGTCAAAGAGCACCAAGGCTTGTGGTTGTTATATGCCAGCTTCGCTTCGCCGGTTTTGATCAAGGGCACGCCGGCGAAGCGTCGATGGGAAACGAGTTTTTATGAGCGACTCGTTGGTGTGCAGCAGGTCGATTTCTGGGCCACAACTGCAGCGGGAGACTCTTGCGTACCACAGCAACTGGCCTGCGCCGGTGCTGCGGGTGCACAGCAACTCGACGACTGCTCCTGCTCTTCGAACTGAAGGCTGCAGACTCCCGTTTCGGGTAGTTCGAGCTCGACACGCCGGGCAGCCTCCCAGTCGCCCGCGAGCCCTGCCGCTACAGAGCGAACTTGCTCGTAGCCCGTTAGCATCAGGAAGGTAGGGGCCCGGCCGTAGCTCTTCATTCCGACAATAAAAATCCCCTCGTCAGGATGAGAGAGTTCATCGATGCCATGTGGGCGAACCGTCCCGCAGCTGTGCTCGTTCGGATCAATCAGCGGGGCCAGTTGGGTTGGGCTTTGAGTGGCAGGATCAATTGCCAGCCTTAGCTCGCCCAGCAGCTGAAGGTTGGGCCGGAAGCCCGTGGCTACGATGATTTCGTCGACTTCCGGCAGTGTTTCGCCATTGCTGTGGACGACGAGTCCTTGGCCAGTGGTATCAACCCGGTTGATCGATATGCCTTGGAACAGAGTGATCTTTTCCTGTTCGAGCAAAGCTCGGATGCGCAGGCCCAGGTTGCCGCGCTCGGCGAGCTTGTCGTTGGCACCGCCGCCCAGAATCTTCTCCAGAGAGTGGCCACGGATGCCCCAGAACACCTTGGTGCCAGGCATTTCAACCAGATCCTGCAAGGCGTTGAAGGCGGAGTGGCCGCCACCCACGACCAATACACGGCGGCTCTCATAGCGCTCACGTGCACCGCCGGCTACATCGGGAATGCCATAGGCAATATGCGAGCTTGCTTCCAGCTCGCCCAATGCGGGAATTCCTGAGGCGCCCATCCAGTTCGGAGTTTCATAGGTACCGGAGGCATCGATCACAGCGCGAGCGAGGATGTCTTGCTCACCGTTGGGGCCAGAAATACGCACCAGGAACGGTGAGGTAATCCGCCCTTTGGTTTTCAGCACATCAGCCCCCGCCTTGGTCACCGCGAGGACGCGAGTGTTCAGACGTGTCCGCTCCCGGATCACCGGAAGAGCAGCGAGCGGCAGGAGATAGCGATCCAACAGCTCGCGCCCGGTGGGGTATGTGTCAGGACGCGGAGCTTCCCAGCCAGTCGCGGCCAGAAGCTTGGCCGCCTCCTTGTCCACGTTGTATTCCCAGGGCGAAAACATGCTGACGTGCCCCCACTGGCTGATGCTTGCTCCAGCCTGATTTCCTGCCTCAATGACCAGCGGATTCAGATCACGGGCCAGGAGATGGGCAGCAGCGGCCAGTCCAACTGGGCCGGCGCCAATAACGACAACGGGAAGGTCAGTCAGGCTCATGCTGATTCTCCAGAGACAGGTTGATTCGAAGAGATGACCCGCTCGACGATGGCGCAGTCCAGCCAGCGGCCTTCCAGGCAAGCGTGTTTCTCGTAGACGCCAACCTGCCTGAACCCGCAGGAGCGGCAGAGCGCCAGGCTCGCCTCGTTGAAGGTGAAAATCCGAGAAAGGACTTTCCAGAATCCGCGTGCTTCTGCCTCCGCCAACAGCGCATTCAAGAGTACTTTCCCGATACCACGACCTCGCACATCCCGGCGCAGGTAGATCGAGAAATCAGCGATACCGTCATAGCAGGAGCGCGCGCGATAGCTGCTCAAGTTCGCCCAGGCAACCACCTCACCATCAAGCTCAACCACCAGAACTGGGTAGCGCGACATATCGGCTACCTTGGGCTGCATGTCCTCGACGGTGCGCGGCTGGGTCTCGAACGTGGAGCTGCGATCTTCGATGCCTTGGTTGTAGATATCGGTGATGGCTTGGCTATCACTGAGCTTTGCGAGGCGGACTAGCATCGTGCTTTCCTTTTGATTGGTAGTAACAACAATTTAGTTAAAAAAGGGGGGAGCTACCCCCTCACTTGTCCTTGGTCTGGCCTGGGCAGCATTCACTGACAAGGCCACAACGAATCTCGGCAGCCCGAGTGAGCTGACGCAGTAAAGTCAGCGCACCCTGGCGAACCTCGGCTGGCATGCCGCTGATCATTTCCTTCTCTTCGGCGATCAGGTCGGCTCGAATGCGCTCGTACAAATCTGCGCCGGCTTCAGTAGCTTGAACTCGTACTGCACGGCGGTCATCTGGATCGTCAACGCGCGACACGTAGCCCTTGCGCTCGAGGGTATCGACCACCCGGCTCGCAGTACTCTTGTCCAGGAACATCTCCTCAGCGAGTGCCTGGAGGCGGAGCGGCCCTTGCTTCACCAACGTCTCAACGGCGTAGCACTGAGTCACTGAAACGTCGTAGCAGCAAATACGGTCGCGGTCTCTGAACTGGTAGACCCGCACCAGTTGGTTCAGCGCTTCATACAGGGCTTCGGCATCCTGGCTCAGGTCGTCGGTACGCTTGTTCGGCATGTCATTTCCAATTAGTTGTTACCTGCAACAATATTCCGAGAGGATACAGCGGTCAAGCTATTGCCGCCTCCGATTGACCAGAAAGGCCACGTTAGTCTAGTTTGGTTGCTACTAACAACTATGCGTGCAGGGTACCGTGACTCAGCTCGAATCACACGTTCCAGCCGCCCCTAATCGTCTGCGGTTGGTGTCCGCACTGGGCATAACGCAGATCTTCGCGTGGGGTTCCACCTTCTACCTGCCGGCAGTGCTGGCGAGCCCAATTGCACGGGACACCGGTTGGTCTCTATCGGCCGTTGTCGGTGGTCTCTCCTGGGGGATGTTAGTGGCAGGGCTCTGCTCGCCTGTTGCTGGCCGCCTGCTTGATCGGCACGGAGGGCGTGTCGTACTCGCGTTCAGTTCGTTGATGCTGAGCGTGGGTCTCTTGGTGATGTCCACGGCAAACAGTTTGTGGGTCTACTACTTGTCCTGGTCGATTCTTGGGTTGGGGATGGCCACTGGTTTGTACGATTCGGCCTTCGCCACACTAGGTACGCTGCTGGGAGCGCGCGCTCGTGGGGCGATCACGGGACTCACCCTAATTGGCGGGTTCGCGAGCACTGCCGGGTGGCCCGCCATGGCTGCACTTGAATCCTGGTGCGGGTGGCGGGAGACCTGCTGGGTGCTCGCAGCAGTACATGCAGTGATCGGCCTGCCGATCCATTGGCTGGCAGTCCCCAAGCCAGTCAACGCGTTGAGCGAAGTGCCGAAGCAGAGGCAGACTGCCCTCGCTGAGGATCGATCTACTCGGCGGCTCTTCTGGTTAATGGCTGGCCTGCTGACGGTCATTGCATTCGTTATGGCAAGCCTTTCGGTTCACCTGCTGACGTCATTGCAGCAGCTTGGCATTCCGACCGTAACGGCGCTGGCAATCGGCATGGTTATCGGCCCGGCGCAAGTGGTGGCGAGGGTGTTGGAGTTCTACCTTGCGCGACATCTCCATCCGACCTGGTCTGCCCGCGTTGGCGTGCTGATAAGCCTACTCGGTATCTGCTTACTCATCCCAGGCACGCCATGGCTTGCTTTCGTCGCTGCCACACTCTACGGGGCAGGGGTCGGAATCCTCACTATTGCGAGAGGAACACTGCCGCTGGTGCTATTCGGCGCCGAAGGCTATGGAGCGAGGATGGGAGTCTTAGCACGACCAATGCTTCTGGCGCAGGCCGCCGGGCCATTCGCGGCAGCGTTTGTGCTGAGTAGACAAGGAGCATCGGTGATGCTCGAGCTGATGGCAGTACTGGTCGCCATCGCATTGTTCGCAAGCCTCAAGCTACCGACAAGGTCGTTGGTTTGAGGGCTGCGCGATGTCCGCTATTGGCCGCATAGCGACGGTCTGGTCTCGACCGTCGCTATGCGTGGTTAGACCTCGGTCTGTTCCGCCATTTCCAAGGCGTCATCGACCTCAATTCCCAGGTATCGGATGGTGCTTTCAAGCTTCGTATGGCCGAGAAGGAGTTGGACTGCCCTCAGGTTCTTCGTCCTGCGGTAGATCAGGGATGCCTTCGTACGCCGCAGAGTGTGGGTGCCGTACATGGCCGGATCAAGGCCAATGGCTGTCACCCAGGATTTAACGATTCGAGCGTATTGCCTGGTGGAGAGATGATCTGAGCCTCGCAACCGGCTCGGAAACAGGCAATCCTCGCTGCGGAGCTGGGCCTGATGTATCCAGACCGCCAAAGCCGCCCGGGTTTGCTCTGTGATCTCAAACTGCACTGGTCGCTGTGTTTTCTGCTGCATCACGATGGCTCGCGGCGACACGTGTTCTCCATGGGCTATGTCCCGCACACGAAGCTTGGTTAAGTCGCAGGCTCGCAGCTTGCTGTCGATGGCCAAGTCGAATAGAGCAAGATCCCGGGTTCTCTCCGCAATCTGGAGCCTTACCCTGATGGCCCATATATCGCTGAGCCGGAGCGGGGCTTTCTGTCCGACTAGCTTTCCTTTGTTCCAAGGCTGGTGGCTGAAGGTGGCAGTGGTGTTCATGGCTTGTCCTCCACGTGAAGGGAGGACAAGGGTGGACCAGCAATAGCAATGGGCGCTAACCGGCCAAGAGCAGACGTTCCCACCACCTAGGAACGACCGCTAAGTTGCTGTACATCCAGGGCAGTTTGGGCTATCAGCCAGTCTACGAACTGAACCACTCCTGTTATGTGCCGTTGCTCTTCAGGACATAGGCAGTAGTAACCGAGGCCAGCAGGTACTTCAAGATTGAAGGGCCGCACGAGCAGACCCTGATCTAGATCCCGGCGCGAGTTAAACTCATCCGAGAGGGCCACTCCGTAACCGTCGCGGGCAGCTTGCAAGGCCATGCTAAAGCTCTCGATATGCAGATCTGACTCACCTGGGTAGGGTACGCGCGCTTCCAGCAGCCAACGACGCCAGAGGGTGCCGTCATCCTCATGCAGTAGTCGGTGATGTACTAGGTCGTACGGATTAGACAATGCGTTGGGCCCCCGCAACAGTTGTGGGCTACACACCGGAAACATGTGAAGGGTGCGTAGAGGGCGCCACCACAGCCCCTCCCAGGGCGGGGCTGCGTACAGCAGAGCGACATTAGCTCTCTTCCAATCCACTTCCGTGACATGGTTGGCGGCGATAATGCGAAGGCGGATGTGCGGATAGGCCTCCTTGAACCCTAACAAACTAGGTATCAGCCAAGACGAACCAAATACCGGTTCGGTCGAAATGGTCAGAGTTGTCGTCGGTATGGCCTGTTGCGACTGGCTAATGATCTGATTGAGTCCATCGTTAATCTCATGCATGCCCTTGGCAACCGAGCGGTGTAGCGCCAACCCCGCCTGCGTGAGAACTATGTTTCTCCCTTGGCGACTGAATAGTTCCACACCCAGAGCAGATTGCAGGCTCTTGAGCTGCTGGCTGACGGCACCTGGAGTGATGTGCAGCTCCGCAGCCGCAGCCCCCACATGACCAAGACGGGCGACGGACTCAAACACACG
The DNA here is from genome assembly GCF_054720805.1 of Pseudomonas sp. MT3. Lineage (NCBI taxonomy): Bacteria > Pseudomonadati > Pseudomonadota > Gammaproteobacteria > Pseudomonadales > Pseudomonadaceae > Pseudomonas > Pseudomonas sp. MT3. Next base: position 214,552 of record NZ_JBTVPY010000006.1, on the reverse strand, counting down.
CAAGTTATTTAGTGCAGGAATGTGCATGGGAATCGTTTAGCCAGCCTCAACAATAAATCATTAAAATATATAGCTTGTCTGATCTTATTACGCTTGCGAAGAATTGGCTACCACTCCCGATCTGGAGCATTGCCGATGGAAAGCCTGCGATTCGCTTCACTTGTTACAACAGCGACTGGAATGTTGCTAATCGCCTCAAACTCTGTGGCGGCCGATGCCGTACGAACAGTCAACGTCTACGCCTGGGCGAGTTATCTCGCACCAGAGACTCTGGCTCGCTTTGAAAAACAGACTGGCATCAAGGTTAAGTACGACAGCTTTGATAGCGCGGACGTCCTAGAAGCTAAGTTGATGACCGGACACACCGGTTACGACGTAGTCCAACCGGGCGTCGCCATGCTTGATCGCTTGATTCGGGCCAAAGCGCTACAGCCATCGGGCATGCAGCAATATAAAACGAAAGAGCAGTACGATCCCCAGTTGCTCGCTCAGCTCGAGAAGGTCGACCCCGGGAACCTCTATGCTGTGCCCTATGCTTGGGGCACTACTGGCCTTGCATACAACAAGGACGCCATCGAGAAACGCATTCCAAATGCACCGCTAAACAGCTTTGACCTACTGTTCAAGCCGGAATACACCAGCAAGCTGAAGGACTGTGGCATCGCTATCATCGACTCCCCCCAAGAAGTCATGAGTATCGCCCTGCACTACCTCGGAAAGAATCCTTACAGCCAAAATTCGGCCGATTATATAGCCGCCAAACAATTGCTCGACAAGCTGCGGCCGAACCTTCGTTATATTGCATTCGGCAAGCAGAGCAATGATCTGGCTAACGGTGACCTATGCCTGGCTCTGTCTTATAACGGTGACGCCATGACTGCCAAGGGGCAGGCTGTCGCGGCCAATAAACCATTCGCTATCGGCTATCAGATTCCCAAAGAAGGAACCCTGGCCTGGATTGATAACTTCGCAATCCCCGCAGACGCCCCCCACGTTGAGGAAGCGAAGGAATTTATCGAATTTGTGACCGAGGCCGAGGGAATGGCAGAGATGACGAACACTCTGTACTACGCCAATGCCAATCGGGCATCACTCGACAAGGTCAACCCGGTACTACGCAACGACGAAACTCTGTTCCCATCCGCCGAAAGCCGCAAGACATTGTTCGGCGAGGAACCGTTGCCGGCCCGGACATTACGCGAGCGGACTCGGACCTGGGCAAGTTTCAGAACCAATGTCGGGAACTAGCGACATGACGCTCAAAGTGGCAGACGCTTGGTTCGAGAAAAGGACATTTGATGATGGAGTCACGTTGCTATGGGAACCTCATGTACATCCCATGTTGCGCTGCAATATCTGGCATGTCCCTGGGCGCGATCGCGACCTGCTAATCGATACCGGACTAGGTGTTGCCAGCCTTCGCGAAGCAGCACGCAACCTATTTCTGAAACCGGTGTGCGCAGTAGCAACTCATAGCCATCTCGACCACATGGGAGGTCTGCACGAGTTCGAATGCAGGCTATGTCACGCCGCAGAGGCAGAGTATTTTTCTCAGCCAAACAGCGATAACCGCTTGGTTATCAATGATGATCATTGGCTAGCGACGTACATGTCAGACTTGGGCTGCGACCGCCTGGTAATCGATGCCCTCCCAGGGCCTGGCTTCGACCCCGCGAAGTGGGCACTGCTACCGGCGCCGCCTACCGGACTTTTAGTAGACCAAGACATCATCGATCTGGGCGACCGTCATTTCGAGGTGCTCCATCTGCCCGGACACTCCCCAGGCAGCATTGCCTTGTACGAGCAGAGTACGAGAACGCTGTTTTCTGGAGATGTGGTGTACGACGCCGATCTGCTTGATTCCATTCCGCACGCGAATATTGGCGACTACGCGGCGTCCCTAGAACGCCTGCGGGGGCTTCAGGTTGATGTTGTGCATGCCGGACACGAAGCCAGCTTCGGCCGCGAAAGATTGCTAGCCATCATCGATACGTACTTGGAACGCTGGAATAAAGATATAGGGGGCTGAAGGCTGCACTAGTCCACTTGGGTCAGTTGTTGGGTTGGGGCTCACCAACTACAGCAGGCTTTAATCAGCCATTAACGAACTTCCTAGTGTTTGCGACTCACCTGCTCGCGCGAGCTCTCATGCCCAAAAAGTACCAGGTGGTCGTACACGGCAGCCGGGGCGATAAGACTCTCGCGAAGCAAGAAGAAACATCGGCACCTTCTAGTGATGGGGCTTTTAGTCGGAAGGCGTCGTTACAAAACTAGAAAATAAAAGTAGGGAGCACTGCATGAATCACATATCAAAGCTTTGCATTGCTGGCATATTGCTGGCGCCGTGGGGGGCGAGCCAAGCATTCCAGTTGAATGATGACCTTAGCCTAGATTTGAATATTGGCGCTTACAGTGACTACCACAGTCGTGGTATGTCACAAACCCAGAACGATCCAGCCATTCAGGGTTCCGTCACGCTTTCTCACTCCAGTGGGCTGTACGCCGGAGTATGGAGCTCCAACGTCGATTTCGGTTATGGCAGTAAGACTCGCCAAGAAATAGACTATTACGCAGGCTATTACTGGAAAATAACCGACAATGTATCCCTCGACCTTGCTTATTTCGAGTATGAGTACCCGAAAGAAAGCAAGCTTAACTACAGCGAAACCTACGCAAAGCTTTCCGCATACGGGATCTATGCAGGAGGATATTACTCAGGTGATATGGGAGGCGACCAGAGTTACTTGTACAGCTTTGTCGGCTATGAAACCGCACTCCCTATGGATATTGGACTTAATATCCGTTACGGTTTGGTTGACTTCAAAGATGACATCTTGGTTGATGGAAACGGCAGCACTGCCTCCACCTACAATGAATGGCAGGTTTCGCTAAGCAAGAAATTACTTGGTCTTGACTGGTCGCTAGCCTATGTAGACTCCAACTTGTCGAATGATGAGTGCGCTAGTTACAACGGTTTCGACGATGTCTGTGGCTCAAACCTAGTACTTGGCGTGAGCAAGTCCTTCTGATTTATCGCGTTGCGTGTTACTCCTCTGGCTTGCCTCGATGAACTATGTTCGTCGAGGCTTTTTTTAGGCAAATATCTAAATCCCCAAGAGTTACTGAGCGCAAGGCTTAGATCCCTGTCAGTCATATGCCAGTTTTTCGTTCCGCATGTCCGTATATGGACTCCCCCTCATTGCAAGCCCCTTCGCTTTGGCCCCCGTGCCGACTGCACACGTATATTCGGCCTCTGACTTCGGCATCTCTTTGATGCTGGGCCATGATGGGCTATTCGCGCGCTGGCTCCCAATCGCTTCTACGTGCTTTTCGCACATGGACATTTGAGGGTTTTGCCAGCGCCGGTTCGACCGGTTTGCCATCGTTCAGGTTGCTTCGCAATCGTGGGTGACGGTTACTCTCTTGCTGAGCGTGCTGGTTGGTGGGTCAGGCAGCAGCCCGATCCGGTTGGTAATCGGTGCCGTTACGCAGTATCGCCCAAGCCATGCGCGCGGTTTTGTTGGCCAGCGCGATTGCTGCCACGTTGGCATGTGATCGCTCAGCCAGGCGGACGATCCACTGGCTAAGTCGGTCGTCTTTGGAATTGGCTGTACGTAACGCTGATCGAGCGCCATGAACCATCAGTGTCCGTAAGTAGGCATCGCCGCGTTTACTAATGCCGAGCAATCGATCTTTGCCGCCGGAGCTATGTTGTTTGGGCGTTAATCCCAGCGAAGCAGCAAACTGCCGGCCATTGGCAAACTGACGAGCGTCACCGATGGCAGCGACGAGTGCAGTGGCGATCATCGGGCCGACACCACGCAGTTGCTGTAGACATAGAGCGTCAGGCTCATTTGCCGCGATCACGGATATCTCGCTATCAAGCTCTCTCACCCGTGCATCCAGTGCGCGCAGATCGCCCCACAAGCCATCCAGTAGATGTCGGAAACGCGGCGTTAAACCGTTGTCTGCATCTTCCAGCCAGCACGGTATTGCTCGACGCAGCGAGAGCAATTCTTTCGGTGCAATTAGACCGTACTCAGCGACCAGCCCACGGATCTGATTGGCTTTTGCCGTACGCTGCTCAATTAACCCGGCACGAATTCGATGGGTCGCCTGAATGTCCTGCTGCTCGACTGTTTTGATAGCTACGAAACGCATGCTGGGCCGGCTCATCGCCTCACAGATTGCTTCAGCATCATTGGCGTCATTCTTGTTGCTTTTGACGTAGGGTTTGACGAATTGGGGAGCAATTAACTTGACCTGGAATCCACGAGCCTCAAGTTGCCGCGCCCAATGGTGAGCACCGCCACAACTTTCCATGCCAATTACACAGCCTGGCTCAGCCTGCTCAAGCAAGGCTTGTAGCCATAGATCGCGTTGTAAGCGCTGCCGCCAAATCGGCTTCTCGTGACAGTCAACGCCATGGATCTGAAACACGTTCTTGGCCAAGTCGACCCCAATGCGCATAAGCTTCATGTGTGGACTCCTTCTAGCTGTTAACTGTGGTTCGCACCTTCAGTCTGGCACTCAGATGCCGAGGCGAGGGGGAGTCCATCCCATTGCTTCGGGTCGGGAGCCGCCGACCGAGACAGGCGGGTGTCGGCCAATAGCTGCCTCTCGTAACCGCTGAGTCACGCCAAAGCGAACGGTTGAGTCAGGCATAAACCAGCCAATAGGGGAAGCGATCAGTCATCTTTAGCTGTGACGCGATCACGCCAAAAATCTGCACTGTAGTTATTGAGCCCACCACTATGGTTATCGGGCTGAGCCGAATACGCCGTCGGGATTGAGTCTCCGTCCCCCCCGTTTTTAAAGAAGTCTCGAACGGAACAGAGCGCCAGATCCCGCAGGTGCTCCCATTCTCGATAGAGCCTCGCCTCGCGCTCCTGACGCACCTTTTCAGCACTTGGTTTCCGCAAGGGGGCAGGTTGGCTGTAATTCGGGCGAGATGCTGCGGTGTGTGAAAAGATGATGCTGCTGTGGGTCCAGTTGTCCTCGACAGAACGCCGCCATTTGTAGCTGATCCGAACCGTCAACTGTTCGCGAAGGCTCACGGGCGACGGTATCTGATCTTCGACGTAATAGAACTGGCCATCTTGCTGCTCGATTGCTGCTCGATCCTTCATGGTTTGGACGGCGTGTACCAAGTTGCTTCCAGCTCGCAGCACGGTGGTTCTCGTCTCCTCGCGCTTTTTGGAGGATCTCGCTTTACAGTAGTCCCCCAGAGCACGCTCAAAATCGCGAAGCATTGCGGCTACATACGCCCCGCAACGGCTGAGTCCAATGCCATGAATCCCTCCAGTTCGCTCCTCATAGATGCATTGGTCGATCAGCTTCTGCAGCTGGCTCCTATCGATTTCATTCACCGCGTCTTTCTCGTCGCGAGTCATGTTGATCTGAACCACTCTCGTGCTCCTCGTCGTTGGCAACCCCATGCCGGCATGATTGAGCGCCCTGCTAGGAAGCATCTCCCCGGAGAGTCTCGGCGACAGCAGCAGAATGCTTCGCCCTCCCCCTCGTCGCAGTGACCTTTTGGGTCGTGGTGATCACCTCAATTTTGAGCGCGTATTCCTTCGCGTAAGGACGGCGCTGAAAAACCTGGTGGAGGTGCGCCACAAAAAGCTCGGCCAGCTCGACGCTGTCCAAGTAAAGCGTCTTGTAGGAAAGACGACCTGTAGGGGTCGCATAGAGCCCGGCGACGATGTCTTCATCCCTGTAATGCGGATTCTGAAGATTCGACGGGACAAGGCGATGAGGAATCTCGACCCGGATGGTCGCGTACTCCACTGACGATTTGTTGGGGAAATCCCCTGCACTACGCAGTCTTTTGGGCTCAATCACGACGCCAATCCCTTATTGTCGGATGTGCCAGACGTTACCACTACCCTGATTCGTTGGCATCCCCGAGCAGCTACATTGACCAGCACTAACCCCAGATCAGAAGGTGTCAGAACCGCATGAGCACTTCATCAGTACTGGACGGACTTGTTGAATCGTTGAGGACGCATGCTTCGTTGCTGATCAGATCCTCGGAGATTGAAGCAACAGGAGCACCCGATCCTCGCGACAACTTTGTTCGTCAAGAGCTGAGGCGAGCAGCCGAGCTGGTGAGCGGAGCGGCAGCTTTGGGCGCCATTGCAAACCCTGCCTGCTTGGGAATCTTGAGCCGAAGTCTGCTGGAGCAGTTGATAACGGTCTTGTGGGGCATTCGATCCATTGAGAATGCAGAGTCGCAAAGCAACGCTGGTACTGCTCAATTGGCAAAAGCGTTCAAGATGAACTTAGAAGCAGGTACCGCCCAGGTCTTCGATCGGAGCACAGGTGAGGAAGTAACGGCTCGATACCTAGAGCGCGAACAGGTGAAGCGAAGCTCCCCACCCAGTATTCAGCAGAAAGCCAAGGAGGCAGACGTTGCGGACCTGTACACCGTTTTCTACAGATTTTTATCGCTTGAGACGCATGGTCACAGCGAAAGCCCCAGAGAAAAATCAGAAATCGTGGATCTGAGCGTTATCCACCTACAAGGCATAGGTGGCATAAGTCGAGCCATCGGGCAGGGCTGCGTTTGGTGGCTGATTCATCGCCACTGGCCTGATAACGAGTCACTTCGCGAAGTGTTAGGCCTCAATGCGAAAGCGTAGGAATGCACCACGTTTTCAGTAACTCGCCTGGCCCGATACGTCGCTACTGGAGTGACAGCCACTTATCTACTCGTTCGGTCCGATGTTTAGGTGTCCACTATGGGCTGTTCTCTGCCCGTCGTGGCCACGCATTAGATGTGTCAGATTCGATGTAAATAACTGATCAAGTCGAGTGCAATCAGGTGGCTAGGTAAGTGCCATTGCGCATGAGGGCAAATTACGCCTCAACTACTCGGTTTCTTGAACCCAATTTCGCTTGGTTTCCTGCCGTCCAGAGTAGGTACATTATCGAGCTTGCGAATAAGGCTCTCTAGCTTTTCCAAGTCGCCCTCCGCAATGGCGCGTTCATCGGGAGTCAAAGGTACGGCCTCCAAGTACCGTCTGATTGACGATTTACTTTCCAATGCTTGGGCCATAGCACTGTCTTTCGGCAAGTTGAAGTCACACCCTGCACAGGCCATACGGTGTGGGCAGCTGCTCCAGAAGGGATTCGAACAATACGAGTCACCCAAGTCATAGAAGGTGTAGGGTTCATCTGAATGGCTAGCAATTACGTCATGGTCGATCAATACGGAGACCATGTGAGCCATTTGATCGGCTTTAACAAAGGATGCGGCCAGCTTGGTAGGCCGAATTCGAATGTAATGTAAAGTCGAGTTCGGCGAGCTGTGCCCTGACCACTGCATCAGCTCGATCAACGACATGCCTTGAGGGACGCTGGCAAGCGCTGTCACTGCGGAGGCACGCCCCCGGTGGCTAGTGATGCGCCCGCGACTGTCCTCCACTGGCACTCCCGCCTTGGCGCATAACATTGGAATTATGGTGCCATTGATGACGCTGGAGCCAATGCGCTTGCCGCGAAACTGGAATAAGTAGCTAACTTTTTCCCCGGTTCGCTCATCGAGCAATGCGGCTTGGTTGGCAGGCCTATCCTCCAGCCAGGCGTCAATGCGCTCTTTCACGACCACCGCTACAGGTTTGACGAAAGCTCTGAATGTCTTACTGGCAGGAATATCGAGATAGCATAAGGTTCCTGCTGGAACGATGGTTCCATCCTCGTGTACCACATCATTGGCCTGAGGATGCGCGCATCCTTTGTCCAACCGCATAATTTCATTGCTGCGCAGGCCCGCGTGCGTCCACACCACAGCAATGGCTTGAACCATCGACAGGGGATAGTGAATCTCCGAAAGTAGATCGTTACGCTCGAGATTGAGGCTCGCCCAAATCAGCTTGAGCCAGGTCGAGTCATCAATAACGCGTGGGTTGATGCCTGAGTTAAACGCCACGGACCGCGGCGTGGCTAGGTGATGCCGGGGACTGAACTTCAAACGCCCCCAGCCCCAGAGTTCAAAGTCTGTAAAAAACCGTCGCAAGGCATGCAGAAAGCCGCGCTTTGAGTTGGCAGCGATAGGCTGGCCAAGCCCTTTGAGCTGTGTTCCCTTCGCTGACTCCAAGGCCCACTCACCGACCGTCATCCGGTCAACAGCGGCAATAAACGCAGCGCAAGTGGACATGCTCCAATCGGTGGGCGCCGCAACTCCCGGTTGCTCACGCGCTAACCAGACCCCGGTCCTCAAGATAAAACTGTAATTACTTTCACGTGTGCGGGGACGTAAGGTGGAAGTGTCTCGCCAGCGACTGCACCACATCACCCAAGCAGGGTCGATACCTTCGATGCTTTTCTCCCGCCAACCGGTATAGCCTCGCATGCGCAGAGGTTTCGCCAAAATCCCCATGGCAGCGAGGCCGTGAGACACCTTTCCGACCGATCTCGCGACACCTTCGCTTCGATGCTGTTGGCCCTTCAGCAGCAGTTCCTCAGTGAACGTTTCCAACCGCGGATCGCCGTTCTCCAGCATCAAGGTGCCCAGCACACTGGAAAGGAACTGCTCAAGATGGCGAGCAGCGTAGCCCAATGATCTCAACGCTTGGCTCAAGCGAGCGTGCTCACGCCTGAATACTTCATGGCCGAAGATAAAAGAAGCATAGATAGCCGGCTGCCGGAATTTGGCGATACGCTGCGGGGTTTGAAAACCGCCGAGGTGGTAGGCAACGGAAGCGAGGTAAGGTCGTGATCCTGCTCGACTACTGAGCAAAGTCAGCCACTGCGACTCAGACCAACACCAGTAGGGTTTACCAGTCTTGCTGACATTCCAGAGAATGGTTGCCACGGAGGAAATCGCTAATCGTTGAGAAACGCCGCTGTGAGCCGCTATATCAGCCAGCGGCCTCATGAGCCCAGGTAGCTCTGATTGGAGGTAGCGCCAGTCTGAACGGTGAAGGCGATTCGAAAGTATGGTCAGCTCCAGATTCGATAGATCGCTCTGACGTTCGTACTGGCTCGAGTCGAACGGAACATAAGGGGTGACGGAAGGAGCGCTCATTGCGATGCCCCTGCCCCAAAGAGCTCACAAAACATCCGGGCATCGAGACTACCGACAGAGTGCGCCATCTTCGCTGTGAGATCCGCGCCCGATAGGTGCAGGTAAACCAAAGTGGTTCTGGGGTCTCGATGGCCAGCATATGTGGTCAATTCATGGAGCTTCCAGCCAGCACGGGCCAGATGGGTAAGTCGAAGGTGGCGAAAGGTGTGAGTGCTCAGGTGCGACAGTTCCGCTTCCCTGGCCCACCCTTCAACCGTTTTACTCCACGTCCAACGGGTCAGAGACGAGCCTCGATTGCGATCTGATTCTGATCGAAACAACGAACCTCGCGTCCAGCCTGCTCCGTGCAAAGCATGTAGATGCTCGATTAATACTGGGGCAATTTCTGGGCTGTAGCACACGACGCGGCTGCGTTTGCCCTTGGTCGTTTCCGCTCGCACCGAGATCAGCCGATGTGCAACGTCTAAATCCTCAATCCGCAAGGCCACCAACTCGGCACGGCGAAGAGCCCCGAAGTACGCCAACGACAGCATGAGCCGGTCCCGGATAGACGACCTGGCCGCGATACTGAGAAAGTGCCGCCACTGCTCATCGGTGGGGATGTCTGGCAGCTTAATGAGCCGCGGAACCAAGCCCCTGACAAAACCTTCATGTCCAGGCACCTGGAGCAGCCGACCATGTTGTCCACGAGGTACAGGGTTTTGCTTGCAGAGACCCTGAAAAACTAGATGGTCGTACCACAAACGGATGGCGGTAAGCCGTTGGTGCAAGGTTGCATTTGCTACCGCATTCTTTTCACCGGGCAACAGCTTACGGATGTAGAGCGTAACTTGTTCGAATGTCGCGAATTCGGGCTCCAACCCACTCCCTTCGCAATGCAATAAGTAATGCGCAAGGCCGCGGCCATAGGCATCAAGCGTGGCCGGCGCACGCCCCAGATTACCCAGTAACACCAGCCACGCTTGAACACTGGGATAGCGGCTCAACACTTGCTCATGCAGTGGGGTAGTGGTCATGGGCGCCCCCCTGAGCGTACACGGAGTCAGACTAGCTCAAAAGCATTCCACTTAACTTAATACAGCGCGTAGTTGCTGCTGAATGCCACGACGCCTTGCTCCTCGACAAGATCCCGTATCTTGAAGAAAGGTTCCCCCATAGCAATGCCGAGGGCCTTGGCCTCGTTGCTCCGGCTGACGACACAGCCGTCGTTGTATCTGAATGACGCTAACAGTTAGTAGTGCATAACATATTGATATTTAACGATATTGTTACGCTAACAATTTTTCGTCCTTCGCAGCCTAAATCAGGGCTTTTCAGTCCGACCCACCCCCATGCGGCCAACTAGCTGCCCGCCTCGAATGTCGTGTCCCTGGGGCCGCGAGGCCCCAAAAAACTTTGAATGAACTTCATGAGCGTGCACATCTGTTGTCGGCTGGAGTCGTTCGGTTGTTCGGAAGAGCAGGCGAAACCGAAAAGCACACGGAGTCCTCGCATAACGTCCTTGGCTCGCAGCACTATTACGGAGACCGAAGCGTTCCCGGCCAATCAGGGCTGCTGAGAGGGCCTACATCACCGACACTCCCGGCCTTCTCCGCACCCTGGAGCGCCAAGGTACTTTCGGCCGGCCAGGCGCTCGGGCAGCCAGATGAGCAAGGGTGCCGCCCCCAGTGCCAGCAATAGCCACAGTCTGGAGAACTGCTCGCCATGCGGGTCGAAGCCATAAGCCAGCAGCCCGCCGAGCGCGAGCAACAGGAAGTACGGCGCCGTGAGGTAGCAGTGAAGTCGGCGGCAGCGTGCGGCATTGACCAGGCAGGCGCCACCCATCACCGCCAGCGCGGCGCTTGCGGCCAGGAATAGCGTGGGGTGTCGATCTGCCAGAAGAATGGTTAGCGTCGCGACAACGGCAGGCAGCCCCCAGAAGCTGATCACCTGCCATGTCTGGCGCAGGCTGTCACCCCTGCCGAGTTCATTAGTCTTAATGTTCATGTTTGCACCTCGCATTCTTTACCCGGCGCAGCAGGACAATTGCTTCACGTCCTTACTGAAGGTTTGCGCCGCGAGCTTCAGGCCCTCGACCATGGTCAGGTAGGGGAACAATTGGTCGGCTAGTTCCTGCACCGTCATCCGGGCGCGGATGGCGAGGGCGGCCGTCTGAATCAGCTCGCCCGCTTCCGGGGTCACTGCCTGCACGCCCAGCAGTCGGCCCGAGCCCGTTTCGGCGACCAGCTTGATGAACCCCCGTGTGTCAAAGTTCGCCAGAGCGCGCGGCACGTTGTCCAGGGTCAAGGTGCGGCTGTCGGTTTCGAGGCCGGCTTGGTGCGCTTCCGCTTCGCTGAAGCCGACGGTGGCCACCTGCGGATCGGTGAACACCACGGCCGGCATGGTGTCGAGATTGAGCATTGCCTCGCCGCCGGTCATGTTGATCGCCGCGCGATTGCCGGCCGCCGCCGCGACATAGACGAACTGCGGCTGGTTGGTGCAGTCGCCGGCCGCATAAATATCCGCTTTGCTGCTGCGCATGCCCTGGTCGATCTGGATGGCACCGCGTTCATCCAGCTGCACGCCGGCCGCTTCCAGGTTCAGGCCGTGGGTGTTGGGCGTGCGTCCGGTGGCGACGAGCAGTTGGTCGACCCGCACTTCACCGTGCTTGGTGGTCAGCACGAACTCGCCGTTGGCATGGGCCACCTGGCTGGCTTGCGTCTGTTCCAGCACTTCGATGCCCTCCAGGCGGAAGGCCGCCGTCAGCGCTGCGCCGATGGCCGGATCTTCACGGAAGAACAGCGAGTTGCGCGCCAGGATGGTGACGCGGCTACCCAGCCGGGCAAAGGCTTGCGCCAGCTCCAAGGCCACCACGGATGAGCCGATCACGGCGAGCCGTTGCGGAATACTGCTGCTTGCCAGCGCCTTTTCCGAGTTCCAAAAGGGGGTATCTTGCAGTCCGGGAATCGGCGGCACGGCCGCACTGGCGCCGGTGGCAATCAGGCAGCGGTCGAAGGTCACGATGCGCTCGCCCCCCTCGACCAGTTCCACACTGAGCGTGTGGCTGTCCTGGAAGCGGGCGGAGCCACGCAGCACGGTGATGGCTGGGGTGCTTTCCAGAATGCCTTCGTACTTGGCGTGGCGCAGTTCGTCGACACGACCCTGTTGCTGGGCGAGCAACCGTTCGCGCAAGACAAGCGGCGGCGTGGCGGGCAGTCCGCCATCAAACGGACTTTCGCGGCGCAGATGGGCCACGTGCGCGGCGCGAATCATGATCTTGGAGGGCACGCAGCCGACGTTGACGCAGGTGCCGCCGATGATGCCGCGCTCGATCAGGGTGACGCGGGCCCCCCTTTCTACCGCCTTGAGCGCGGCCGCCATGGCGGCGCCACCACTGCCGATAACCGCCACGTGAAGCCTGTCACCCTCTTTCCCGGCGTCAGTGCCACCGCTCAGCCAGCCCCGTGCCTTATCGAGCAGGCCGGGACGGGTAGGTAGCGTGATGTCTTCGAACGCCGCTCGATACCCCAGGGCCTCGACGGCGGCCTGCATTTGTTCACGGCTTACGGCCTCGTCGACCTTCAATTCGGCCCTCCCACTGGCGTAGGAAACATCCGCCCGATGCACGCCCGGAATCTTCTCCAAGGCCTCTTTCACATGCACGACACAGGATGCGCAGGTCATGCCAATGATTTTCAGTTCGGTCATAACGTTACTCATTGAATCGTCTCTTGTCAGGTTCACTGGTTTGGCGGCGTCGGACAGGACGCCGGGGAGCAACGGCGGTGCGCGGGCGACACGAAGTCCCAGATGGACACCCCAAACATGACGGCCAGGCCGATATAGAGCAGCCAGCCGCTCCGCCAGCCGTGAGCCAGCATCAAAAACACCGCTACCAGCACCAGGGCCGGGCCGATCAGGCCAGGCGCAGCGCGTCGCCACTGCCGGTGACTGAACCAGCCGAGGGCATTGACGAGCAGAGCCACGCCGGCAAACAACGGCAACAGCGTGGTGATGAACAGGCCTTCCCATTGGCTCAAAAAGCCCAGTCCGATCGTGGCGCCCAGGCTGGCAAGGGCGGGAAAGCACGAGGCGCAACCTATGGCGGAAACCAGCACGCCGACGGAACCGGCTTTGTCACCGATCCGTGTGAACAGATTGAAAGAATTTGCCATCGGAATGCCCGCCTATTGCTTGACGCTGGACGGGTAGCCGGCGTCCTCTGTCGCCTTGGTCAGCGCCTGCGCACTGGTCTTGGCATCGTCGAAGGTGACGATGGCTTCGCGCTTCTCATAACTCACCTCGGCCTTGGTCACGCCCTCGACCTTGGTCAGCGCTTTCTTCACCGTGATTGGGCAAGCGGCGCAGGTCATGCCCGGCACCGACAGGGTGATGATTTGGGAGGCGGCCCACACTGGGGAAACCACGGCAATGAGGGCGAGAGCGGCAAGCAGCTTTTTCATGACCAACTCCTGATTAGTAGAACAAGGGGAGGATGTAGGGGAAAGCGAGCGCGACCAGCACCAAGGCCGTCACGACCCAAAAAACGAGCTTGTAGATGGTGCTTACCTGGGGATCAGCGCAGACCTCACCGGGTATGCAGACTTGAGCCGGGCGGAAAATGCGCCGGTAAGCGAAGAACAGCGCAACCAGTGCCGCGCCAATGAAGAACGGGCGGTAAGGTTCCAGAACGGTGAGGCTGCCGATCCAGGCACCGCTGAAGCCCAAGGCGATCAGCACCAGCGGCCCCAGGCAGCACGTGGACGCGAGGATTGCCGCCAGACCTCCAGTGAGGAGTGCACCGCGCCCATTTCGCGATTCAGACATACGTTCATCCTTCCGAGTGGTTGATCGATGGGTTAAGGTTATTTCCGTAGTTAGGTACGGGGTCAAGCGGCATGCACAACGCGGTGGAAAGCCTGACCATCGGCGCCTTTGCCAAGGCAGCCGGGGTTAACGTGGAAACCATTCGGTTCTATCAACGCAAGGGGCTGTTACCCGAACCGGACAAGCCCTACGGCAGCATTCGCCGCTATGGCGAGGCGGATGTCGCACGGGTGAGATTCGTGAAGTCCGCGCAACGGCTGGGCTTTAGCCTTGATGAAGTGGCCGGACTGTTGCGACTGGACGACGGCGCGCACTGCGACGAAGCGCGTGTGCTCGCCGAGCAGAAGCTTGAGGATGTGCGTGAGAAACTCGCGGATCTTCAGCGGATCGAGTCGGTCTTGGCGCAGCTGGTTGATGACTGTTGCGCGAGCCAAGGGACAGTGAGCTGTCCGCTGATCGTTTCGCTGCAAGCGAGCAAGTGACCGCCCGCACTTCGCGCGTTAGCCCACGATTTCCCGTTTGTCAGGGCTCTCTGTTTGTCGGTCTGAAGGTGGAAAGAGCGGCGCTCATTGAGCGCCGCTGACTGGGCAAAGGAGCACTTGCAAAGGCCCTAGGTTGGTACTGCTATTTGCCCTTGTGCATCAGTGGGGCGGGCCCACGTTGCATCTGGTCGAGTAGCACATATCTACCTTGCAGGCGGACAGCCGGGCTGCGCTTCGCTTCGCCACGGCCTGCCGCCGTGGCGCCCAGTTGTTCAATCTTCTTGACGGTTTCCGCCACTAGGATTGCGTCAGCCTTGTCGCGCATGGAGACAATCTGCTCGGTCGCTCTCGTGACATCGTGATCGCCGCCGTACAGCCCGTCGCCTCTGAGAAGGTCATGCAGGTGATGGATCGGATCAATTCCAAGTGGGGTCGAGGCACGCTCCGCCTGGGCGGGGTGCCGGTGACTCCTGACTGGGGATGTGTCGGGAAATGCTCGGCCCAAGCTATACCACACGGTTAGATCAGCTCTGGACAGTGAGGTGAGGCACACCCCAGCGCTGCTAGGAAGCCGGCTTACTGCTCAGAAGAACCACCTTACCAGTGGCTACGCCCTTCAGTTGAGCTAGTTCGAGAATCAGGGTCTGATTCACTGAGGCCAGTCGAGCCAGATCCTGGCTTAGCTGTGCGTTCTCCGCGCGCAATGCTCTGTTCAGCTCCCTCTCCTTCAACAATGCTTGGTGCTTCGAATCGCGCTGTGCTCGGACTGATTTCCCCATCAGACCACGAATGCGTTCAGCCACGGCTGGGTAGGTGTTGTGGATGAGACCTGGAGTGACCCCTGCCGCTTTCGCTACGCCAGAAATGGACAGCTTTCCGTTTGTTGAAAGGATGCCGTCGATGACCTTATCGAGCATCTCCGAGGTCTTCTGTCTGGAGCGTCCGGAGGATCGTTGCGCAGTTGGCTTATTGGTCAAAGTCGGCACCTTCAAGTTCGCGTTGGGTCACTGTCGCGAGCGTCCAAAGGAGACAGGCCAAGGCTGCTGATTACGTCGAATGCGACCTGCATATCACGTTTTGCCCGTTGCCTTACAGCCGGCCCGGCATCGTCGATTTCCATCAGCTCCAGCTGATGCGAGTAGATCCCCTGCCACGTGGTGGCAAAGGTCTCGTCAATCACAGAGTGTTTGCAGCCAGGACAACGGGTTGCCTCATACAAACCAGCCCCACCACAGCCCCGTTCTGTCGCGATGCACCAGCCATGACCAGTCGCTCGAATGTTTGCATGGGGGGCTGTCTGGGCCAGCAAGGCACTCCGATCTTTGATCGGAATGGCACGTAGCTCCATGATCCTCTCACCCGCCCCTCCAGCAAGTGGCTGATCATCCAACCACGACTCGATGAGATCGATCTTGAATTCCGTCATCTGTTGGAGGATTTCATCGAACAGGGTGAGATCCTGTAGGGGGTTGGAGGCATAGAGCTGAGTCATGCTCATACTGCTGTGTTTGAACTGCCACTTGAGGAAGACGAGCGAGGTACGCCCCATGCGAGACTCAACGAAGCACCGGGCATAGGTGCGACGGCACTGGTGAGTCCGCAATGGCCAATCACTTCCAGCCGCTTTTGCGACGCGCTTGAAGGCTTCATTGGAACCTGCGGCGCTGAGCACTTCGATGTGTCCAACACGTTCGGCTTTGTTGCCGTACCCATTCAAGCAGAGGAACAGTCTCTTCGAGTCCTTTCTGGCTTTCTCCAATCGAAGCAAAAGATCAGCGGAGTCAACTGAATTGCATGACAGTTCAAGGTCACTCAACTCCGCCTCGAGCTCCCTTCTCATGGGGGTTGAGCACATGGCGAAGAGATTCAACGCATCCAGCGTAAGCTCAGGGACAAGATAGTCGACTCGTCCCTTTCCCGTTTTATGCTCGGTCGTGGTTACCCAGCAGTAAGTAACGCCATCCACTACCTCTTTTCGCCACGCACCGACTTCAATCCCGATGACCTCTTCGTTACGCATGCCACTGGTAATGGATGCAATGTACAAAACAGCATCGCGGCAACGAATCATTTTGGGGCTGCGGCGAGTGAAAGTGTCAATTCCGGTGGCTTTCAGATCTTCTTTCGTCTTATGAACGATCTGCTCGCAATAGTTGAAGATCTTCGCCTGATCATCTGGCGGAATTATATCCGTTCTACCCGTATTCTTATTGGCAGCCGAAGTACCCCTTGCTTCTCCAATTCCGCTGACTCGCCACAGGGACGAGTCCCCCCACGGAAAACACTGAAGAGGGGAAAGGGTTTCGGCAGAGAATATCCATAAAAAGTCAATTATCCGCAGCCTGGAATAAAGAGGCATTGGTCTTAACGACTCTGACTTGCAATGGTGAATATAATTACTAATGTGTATGGGCCGAACATCGGAAAATCGTTCAAGCTCTAAATCGCTAAGCCAACGAATAAATGGAATGACACTGGCACTGACGAGAGTTGTAATACCCCGTGCGACAGGTGGCTTTGACCCTGGAAGCCCTCTCTTGAACCATGCATACGCAACTGCTTTGCAGTCATCAATCATCTCAGGTGGGAGATTAAAATCCCAACTGACGTACTTGTGCCCCTCGTTTACGTTAGATTGATCAAAGAAAGGTCGAAGATCCCAGCGAGCATCGCCAAAGCGGCTTAATACAAGAGTTTCGCCACGATCATTAACAATGGCACTAATAACTATCGCATCACGCTCAGCCTTGCTGAGGCCCGAGGCAGTTACAGGTTGCGCGAATAGCACATCATAGGCCTTAAGGGCGGCCCTAGAGTTCCGATTAGCCGACAAGAGCGTCACCTCGAACTTTCCTCATAAACTCAATCTTGCATCCCCAGAACGGATGAGGGGACGCTTTCGCTTTGGCTTTAGCCGCTTCGATCAGTTCAATCTTGAATTTTCGAGACGTAAACTCGTCAATAAGCCTGATGAAATCGCCCTGGCGTTTCCGCCATGCCGCCCACTCATCTGTTAAAAAATACTCCATCTCAGCGTGCAAAAACTGCTGATAGCTGAACAGTCGATACAAGTCTCCGAGAGTCCCTACAATTGCGTAACTAGGACATGTCAAGCAATGAATGAACTCGGAACAATGGGTAACGCCATCTTTGGGTGCCAGGCTTCCATAGAGGCTATCTTTGCAACCTCCTGGGGGTGTCGGTGTGACGTTGATGCCACGCAGCTGATCGGTGAATGCTTCCCCTACGAAGGTGGCACCCTCAACCTTGATCTCGTCATTTATCTTCAAATAGTGGTTATCAGCAACGCTAGGGGAATGGCCCATCACAGCGGACACCTCCAGTAGGTCGCCGCCGCTGAGCTTCCAAAGCCTACTTTCCATAGTCTTTCGAAGACGACTGAGATTAACGATCAGCGGTTGGCCCTGATCGTCCTTCAAAGCATGCCGCGCACAGATACTCTTTGTTGATTGAAATAGCGTACTGGAAGCCAGCGCGACTACCCTATGACCATGCCCATTCTGTCCGGCGCGGTAAAGCCAAACATGCGACTTAAGCTTTTCAGGCGCAAACCCAACCAGTGGCTCAGAAATTGCCAAAGCCTTATTTACAACAGCCACCCCATCTAAAGGAATTGGGTTATATCCGTCATGCAGTTCAGTTTGTCGAATGGTTTTGCTCTGAGCACCCTTGCCGCGTCTTTTTACGGTGTTCAAGAGCCGAAGATTGGGGATGAATGGATGCGGCTGGAGTGCATCTCTAGACATTTCCAGAAGCGGCGTAGTGTTAATTCCAGATCTGGCCGCAGTAATCAGCAATAAGACCGTCATTGCTTCGGCGTCATTTCCAGAGAATAAGCCCTTATGAATGGCTACTAAATCTGACTTTAGCGCAGTGATGAGCCCCTGCATTTCCGAGAGACTGAGCGGCTTCGCGTCATTGGTCGATTTCGCGGTATGGGGGAAAGGAACGGCTGGAAGTAGATCATCTTTATCCGCCTCAACGAATCCGTATTCAATTAGGCTGATGATCAATGACTTCAGCGACGTGTAATAGTTCTTCGCAGTTGACCCGTTTGGATACTTGAGCTTAAGCCACGAAACATATCGCTCAAGATGCCGCTTGGTCAGGCTGTTCGGGGTTGACGGCGGAGAATCAATCGTTCCGCTTTTCAGGAAGGCCATGAAATATCGAAGGCCATTGCTGGAGTACCCTACAAGAGTGGCCAGGGAGAAATTCCCTCCATTGACCAGTGCTCTGATTACATGAATACTCTGAATAGCCCATGCGTCAAAGCCAAACCCAATGTACTGAGAGTGATCAATCTTAGTTACATTCCGGGGATTTTTCGGAAGATCGATTCTAAGCTCATTCTCTACGGTCTCGAATCCTTTAGTGACCGATTGCATTTCAGCTTTATAGTTTTTCTTTCGGGCCAACAGTAGTACCTCAGATGCTTGGAGTAGAGACGGCCATAAACATCATGTCTATCTCGTCTTCATGAGCAAGGACAGACTGAGCCTCTAGCTGATTAATGAGATGCAGGTACACCATCGTTGTTTGAACGTCGGAGTGTCCCATCCTGTCTCGGACATAGAGCAATGGCTCTCCTTTAAAGTCTCGGCTTTTCCTCAGGGCAAGAAGGGTATAAGTCCCATAGGTATGACGAAGCATGTGGGCCCTAACATAAAATCCGCACTTGCGCTCATACGCCTTCATCACGTCGACGATGGAGTCTTTCGTGTACTGCCGCCCCTCCCTTGTCAGCACCAAGGCCGTGGCGCGCCCGTTGCCGGCCGCTTTCCGTACTTCGCGCTCATGAAGCGTGTACGACCACATTTCCTCCATCAGCGACCAAGGCACGTCAATTGTTCGAGGGCGGCCGTACTTGAGATGCATGTCCGATGGCTCGAGAGCCACGCTGATCATTTGCCCAGGGCGGAGGCCCTTCTTCAGCCGAGGATTAAAGACGTACTTGAAAGGGAAAGTGCGCGCCTCGCAGGAGCGAAGACCAGTGCGAACCATCAGATGGAACAAGATCCGGTGACTTGGATCGGCATCGAGGGCGAGGCAAACCTTAGCCTGATCTTTGGTCAGGAATTTGGTCAATCGCTTACGCTCTCGCACCATCACTGAGGGCTTCGTACTCTCGGCGTTAGGACGAGCTACGTGACTGAGGAAGCCGGAATGCGGAGTCGCTCTGACCCTTCGCTCGCCAAAGGGCAGCGCTGCGATCAGATCACGCTGCTTGGCCCATTGGTAGAACCTCACAATTAGGTTCAGTCGCTTGTTCAGAGTGCTGGGATCTAGTTCCAACTCACCGCTCGACCAGTCTCTATACCGCGACAGGACGCTCAGGCCATCTGCCTGACTCTCCTCATTCCAGGCCAGACCATTGGCCTCGAGGAAGGCGAAGTAGTCGAACAGACGGCGTCCATAGGCCTCCCACGTCAGAGCACTGAGTGCCTCACCTGACTCGACTAGCGTGTGCCAAAGGAAAGATTGCGCCGGCTCCACTGGCCAACCGTCGGCGCCAACCAACAGAGGGAAACCTTCGAATGATCGACCCGCTACAGCAAGGTCTTTTGTTGCGAACACCAGCCTCATTTCACAGCCTTAAACACCATCCAGATGACTCCCCTTCAGAGGCTGGAATGTAATTTCTCAGGCTTCTATCAAGGTGGTGCGGACTGTAATTCATTTACTAACGGAAGCAATCCCTCAGATCGTTGTTGCTCAGCACCACCACCGGCCGGCCGCGCAGGTCGGGGCGGAACAGCCTCTCGCAAGAGACATAGAAATTGTTGTTCAGGGGCTTGCTAAAGGTTAGAAATTAAGTAGCTTTATAAACAATGATTTAAAAATAGCTTTAGCAGCAATAGGGATAGGTCAGAGGCTGGGGGTAGGTTGATGGAGCTTGTGTGGGCTACCGAGGATTTGGTGATTGCCGGTCGTCCTTATCCAGGCTTTCCGATCCTGCTTTGGGACACGCTGGACAGTTGCGTCCCCGCCAATGAATTCTTTCGCCACTACCTGTTGCGTGGAGCTATTGGGTCACGGAAGTCATGGCCAAGCCCGGGGCGTGCGCTATACGACTTTTTCAGTTTCCTCCAGGCGCATGACCTTGACTGGCGCGACGTGGACCGTGGCGAGGCCAAGAGTGTCGTAGCGGCCTACCGGGACTACTGCCTGGTGGAGTGCAAGTTGGCCCCATCAACAACCCGTCAACGGCTGCACTATGTGTGCAAGTTCTACGAGTATGCACAGCAGCAGGGATGGGTGAGCAGACTGCCGTTTGGCTATGAGGAACGGACGGTCAAACGTGCCCCCGGCTTCCTTGCCCACGTCGATGCCAGCGGCGGCAAGGCCATGGTGAACGACATCATGCCGCGCAAGCATCGGGCGCTGCCGAGGTTTCTGAGCATGGATGAAATCAAGGCGTTGCTGGCGACGCAGGAAAATCCGCATCACCGAATGATGATTCGGCTCGGACTTCAGACTGGACTGCGCCGGGAGGAAATCGCCTCTTTCCCGCTTGCCTACATCTTCGATCCGGATAAAGCCGGTAGGCGCGAGCGCAACATCCGGATTCACCTCGATCCTCACGATGGCCATGGCATGCGCACCAAGGGCAGCAAGCCGCGCGACATCTACATAAGTCGCCGCTTCCTCGCCGATTTGCATCGCTACGTAGTGCAGGTTCGCGGTGAGCGGGCCTCATTGAACCGCACCCAGCACGAGCCGCTGTTCCTGAACCAGTTTGGTGAACCCTTCGCCGATGATGGCAAGCGCATTGAGCGTATCGTCCGGGAAACCGGCAAGCGGGCCGGTATCAGAGTCCATACGCACATGCTGCGCCACACCTACGCCACCCATACCCTGGTCGCGCTTCAGCGCAACCGAGGCAGCGTGGAGCCGCTGGTGTTCTTGCAGCGGCAGCTCGGCCATAGCTCGATCCAGACGACGATGGTGTACCTGCACCTGGTCAACGAACTGGCCGACGACGCGGTGCTGGCCTACGACGATGAGTTGAACGAAGGGTTGGGATCGGTCTGATGGGCAAACGTAAGGTATTCAACAGGACCGACCTCAGCGTCCCGCAGGTCGAGCACAGCCGCGACTCGGCGGGTCGTGTCGTCGTTCTCCCCGAGGCGATTCCGCCGGCCACGACTACGGTCGCCTTCGGGCGCAATGCCACGCGCTCCCGGGGCTTCGACTTCGCACCCTGGTACGGCACGGGCATCGATCCGATCACCTACGCCTGCCAGCGGCAGATTGAGCGCTTCCTGGCCCGGCAGGACGGCGGGCTCGAGGCCAGTTCCGTAGCGAGCATCTGTAAAGGTGGTTTACGTCACTTCCTCAACTACATAGTGCTGCGCGCAACCGCGCTCAGGCGCGGGCTGACCCTGGACGACATTGATCGCGCCGTAATTGACGGGTTTCTTGGCCACCTCGCCGGACTGGGCATAACCACCCTTAGCCAGAGGAGCCACTACACCAGCACGAAGTCCGTCCTTCACGCGTTGGGCCAGCGTGGGCTAATTTCTCTGGTCACCACAGGGGACGATGCGACTTTTCCACCAAACCCGTTCCCGAACAGCAGCGGAAAGAGTAAAGGCGAAACGCCGCTGCCGAAGCGTCAGCGGCAGGCGTTCACCACCGCGCTCAGGCAAGCGGTCATGCCGATCTGGCACGACGACGCCCCGGTAACCGGCGAGTTGTTGGCTTATGCCCTGCTGACCGTAGCGCTGCACACCGGGCGCAATTCCACGCCGCTGCTGGAGATGGAGCGCGATTGCCTGCGCGCTCATCCCAAGGATAACAGCGTATTCCTGGTCCTTTGGAAGCGCCGTGGGCACACCAGCCACAAGGTGGCGCTGCGCGCCGAGAGCACGGCTGCACACCTGTTGGAGTCCACGCCAACCGTCAAGACCAATGTCGAGCGCCTGATTCGGCGCGTCCTTGCCCACAGCGAACCGCTGCGTGCGGAGGCCTCGGACGACCTCAAGGAGCGTGTGTGGCTGTATCGCGTGCACCGCGGCCCAGGGCGCGGCAGCGTCATTGCACTGAATGATGGGACGTTGAAGTTGGCGATCAAGAAACTCGTGGCCGACCACGCGCTCACCGATATCGACGGCCAGCCGCTGCGCATCAACGTCTCTCGCCTACGCAAAACGTTCGCCAACCGAATTTTCGAGTTACTAGCGGGCGACCTGGTGACCACGGCCATCGCGCTTGGCAACACGCCCCAGGTGGCCGAGCGAAATTATTTGGCACCTAGCGGAGACGCGAGGCGCAACTGGCGATTTATGGGCGAGATACTGGTTCAAGAGCTACTGACCCGCACCATCGGCGCGACCTACCAGACCACCCCAATGGGGCGCTGTGGCGACCCGGTGAACGGCCAGTACGCACCGAAACGTGAAGGGACAGCGTGTTTCTCGTTCCTCAACTGTCTGCGCTGCAAGCATTACGCGGTGACGGGGGAAGATTTGCACCGCCTATTCAGCTTCTACTTCCGCGTATTCGCGGAGCGTACGCGCATGGATAAGCGGCGCTGGACGCGGGAATACGCGCACATTCCTCGATTGATTGACGACTATATCGTGGCAGAGGGGCTGCGACGCGGGACCTTCAAGCCGGCGGCCGTCGAAGCTGCCCGAGAGCGTGCGCACCGCGAGCCGCACCCGTTCTGGTCGTCCGATGTGGTGGAGAAGTTGGAGATCTTTGCATGAGCGACAACAACGTGGTCATGCTGCCTTGGGCGAGCATCGAGTCACGGCCGGGGGATGTACGCGGGCTGCCCGAGAGCGACCGCGACGCGCTCATCGTGAGCGCCATCCAAGTCGATGGACACTGGGTCATCCTCAGCCGCTATGGCGACGACATTTGGCAGTTGGACGGCTTTACCAACAACGTGCCAGACAACTTGCGGCACCAAGACTTCAGTCGCGTGCCCGCTGCGTTTAAGGAGGTGATGAAGGCCCTGCTGTACCGCTACCTGCGGCGCGGTCGCGCGGGGCAGAAGCGGCCCAAAGCGAGCACTTTGCGCAATTTTTTTGAGAATGCGCTGCCCTTCCTACGGCATCTAAACGCGCTCAAACTCAGCTACTTCGGCGCGGTGACTCCCATGGTTTGCGCGAACTACGTTACCGAGTGTCGGGCGCACCGGCAGACGCGCCGAAGCCGGGGCAAGCCGCTGTCCCAGAGCGCCCTTGAGCGTCGCTTCATGGCGGTCGAGGCGCTTCATGAACTGAGCCAGTACACCCACGACCCGATCCCTCAGCATCCTTGGCCCGATACCTCGGCGAATGCGATGGCCGGCAGCTGGGCGGTCCGCAAGCAGGGCGGCAAAACACCTCTGATGCCGGATGAGGTGTTCTGCACCCTGTTCGAGAGGGCCTATGAGCAGGTTCAGCACGGTAAGGCCCTACTCGATTTGCGCGACACCCTCAATGCCGTCGCCACAGAGCGAAGAAGACAGGTTACTAGAACAGTCATAGAGGCTAAAAACCGCCACCTCACCGCTTTTGGTTGGGAAGGCGGCCTGGGGGCGTTCAACCAGGCGATCCTTGATCTACGAACCGCCTGCTACATCGTGCTGGCCAGCACCTCCGGTTGCCGCAACCACGAACTGGCCAACGTTCGGTCGGGTGCGCACCACCGCACCGAGGACGACGAGGGCACGATCTATCACTGGCTGCGTTCCAGGTCGGATAAGACCGACACTGGGGTCCACGACTGGATGATCCCCGAGGTCGCCGTGCACGTGTTACGCCTGATGGAGCGCTGGGCCGAGCCGTATCAGGCCATGATCGCCGCCGAGATCGCCGAGCGGCGAAGGGTCAACCCGCGCGACCCAGAAATCGCCAAGGCGCATAAGCATCAGCATGCGCTCTTTCTCGGGGTGAGCCCTGCAAAGGGTAATCAGGTTCGCACCCTGTCGGGCATCGCATGGAACGATGCCCTCAAGGCGTTCGCGCAGGGCGGTGCGCTGGACTGGAACCTCGCCAGCCATCAATTCCGCCGCAAATTCGCCAACTACGCGGCGCACAGCCAGTTCGGCGACCTGCGCTACCTCCGCGAGCACTACGCGCACTGGTCCATGGACATGACGCTGGGCTACGCCATGGACCAGGACTGGGGCCAGCACTTCGACATCGAGTTGTACAACGACATCCAGGCCGAACTCGAAGACATCAAGTTCGGCGTCGTTGACACCTGGATGGGGGACGAACCGCTGGCCGGCGGCTACGGTCGCTCGATCAAACGCTGGCGGCGCGATCCGGCGAACCTTGCCATCTTCAAGAGCCATGCCTCGATGGTGACCTCAATTGCCGAGAGCACCACGATCCGCAGCAATGGCCACGCCTGGTGTACCGCCAGCGACGACCGTTGCGTCGGCAACACCCTGGAGCGGACGCGCTGCGGCGACTGCAACAACGCCGTGATTGGGCGCGGCCACGTTGGCATATACCAGCGTCTCTACGACAACCTGAAGGGGTTGCTGGATTGCAACGACATTGGTGACGGTGGCCGCCAGCGCATCTTGCGCGACCTGGGGCGCTGCCGTGACGTGCTTGTGCAGCTTGGATACGACCCGGAGGCGAACGTAGCATGACGACCATACGCAAGCCCTCGGACGCCCGCGAGCGGGATTTGCAACTCGCGCTCGCCCGCATCCAGCGTGGTCGGGCACATACCGGGGAAACCAAGGTCACTATCGCCGCTGTGGCGCGCGAGGCGGGCGTTTCGACAGCGCTGATCCACAACCACTACCCCATAATCGCCGAGGCGATCCGCGATGCTCAGGGGCGCTCTAGTCGCGCCCAACGCGATGTGAAGCACCAAGATCTCCGTGCGGAGCGTGAGAAGAATCGCGCGCTTCGCAAGGAGATAGAGGAACTGCGCGCCAAGGTCGCCCGCCTCGCCTCCATCAACGAGGTTTTGATAGCCGAGAACCGAGTTCTACAGGCAAAGCAGAGCGACTCCAAGGTGGTCGATCTGGTCCCGTGCATACTCTGACGTAATCCCGACAGCAGTCATGCTCTAAACCCGCTACTGATAATGCTCCAATGGCTCCGCCAATTATGCGCTGTCCGCCGGCCGGGATCGGCCAGAGGATAGCGGCTCACGTCGCCGGCTCGAAGCTATTACAGACCGCACAGGTGCGCCCATGCTACTGCTCCCCATAGAAATGTTTAACGAACGAGGGACGGAAACTTTGGTGGCAGGCTAGGCAGCTTTGCTGTGTTTTGGCGAAGGCCACGATGACTGCTTGGCCGTCACTCCGCTTAGCAGCTTCACCCATGGCAGTCGCGGCATCATGCACCCTTCCATCAAAGCCTCGAAACTTTCCGGCTTCTGCTCCAAGCCAGGCGAGAATGCGCATCTTTTCCGAAATAGGTGGCTCGGCATGCTTGGCAATTCTTGGTGCCAACTCGGCAACCAATGACCAATCTTCTTTGGAGATCGCGCCCGTGACGGCTTGCATATCATGGTCAAGTCTTTTCATTATGGTCCGAAGCCCCATTGGCTTTGCCGTCTCTACGGACTGCGCACCAAGTGACGTGGCGAAGGTTGCCAAAATCACGGAAAGCGAGACGGCGAAGAACGATCCTAGTTTTAAGGGCTGACTCACGAGTTTCTCCGTTGATGTTGTTGATGAAGACTTTGGGTCTGACGAACGGTTGCTATGTTCGTGCAAGAAGCATCCAGGCTTGGGAAGCTCGATGTCTTCGTACGCAAGGCGCTACGTTGACAACTCGCGCATGGTGGAGAGGCGCGAAATCCTTGAGATGTTCATCGCCCATTCGCTAAACAATCCAGCCAACGCAGCGCTTAGCCATCCTCGGGCACCGTGGCGAGCCAGCTGACTTGCTGCTGCACAGCCATGGACTCGCCCCAGCCACCCCCAAGGGCCTTGTACAGCGCCACCAATTGCACGGCGGCGTTGGTATGCGCCCGCGCGGCTGCGGTTTCGGCCTCGTGCAGGCTGCGCTGGGCTGCCAGCAGTTCGACCAGGGCGATGTCGCCCGCGGCGTAGCGGGCCTTGGCGTGGCCGTAGCTCACGCGCGTGGCATCCAGTGCCATGCCGCGGCGCTCCAGTGTGTCCAGCCCGCCGTGATAGTCGCCCAGCGCGCGCTCGGCATCGCCCAGCGCCGCCAGCACCGCCTGCTCGTAGGCCAGCGCAGCCTGCCGCTCGGCCGCCTCGCGTGCCCGAATTTCGGCGCGCACACGGCCGCCGTCGAACAGGCGCCAGGAAATCAGCGGCAGGATGGAAAAACGCGAGCTGGATGCATCGAACCAATCGCCCGTACTGAGCGCTTGGAACCCGCCGCCGACACCGATGGAGAGTTTGGGGAACAACTCGGCCGTGGCCACGCCGATGTCGGCGGAACTCGCTGCCAGGCGACGTTCCGCAGCCAGCACGTCCGGGCGCCGGCGCAGCATCTCTGCGCGCTCGCCCACCGGCAGCGCCCGCAGCGTGCTCGGCGTCAAGGGGCCATCCAGTAGTGCCAGCTCCCGCTCCGGCGGCGCGCCCAGCAGCACGCCCAAGCTGAGTATCGCGGCGCGCTGACGCGCCTGGATATCCGGGATGAGCGCGTTGACTGCTGTCCATTGGGCGTACGCCGCCTCCACGTCGGCGGCCGACGCGTCGCCCAGCGCATGCCGCAGGCGCACCAATTCCAAGGTCTGCTGCAGCGTATCCAGTGTGGCCTGTTGTGCGTGCAACTCGTAGCGGGCGCCGACGGCGGTGAACCAGGTGCGCGCGACCTCGGCCACGATGCGCATGCGTACGCCCTGCGCCTCGGCTTCGGTCGCCTGCAGGCGGGCGCTGGCGCCTTCCAGCGCCCGCCGCTTGGCCCCGAACAAGTCGGCCTCCCAGGCCGCGTCGAAGCCCGCGTCGTAGATGGTCTGCGTGGCGTCAAGGCCGGGGATCGAACCTACGGGCAGGGGTCCGTTCTCGCTTTGACGGCGCCGGTTGACGCTCGCGCCAGCGGCGGCGGTGGGCAATGCCTCGCCGGCCACACGATCGCGCAGGGCGCGTGCCTCATCGATGCGTGCCGCAGCCTGGCGCAGATCCAGGTTCTGTGCCAGCGCCGTGGCCATCAGGCGATCGAGGATGGGATCGTCCAGTGCAGACCACCATTGGCTCAAGTCTGCGGACTGGGATTCGCTTGCCAACGGCAAGCTCCAGCCGCTGCCGACGTCGACCGGCGGCGGCTCGCGGTAGTCGGGGCCCACGCTTGCGCAGGCAGTCAGCAGCACGCAGGACAGGGCCAGCGCGAGCGGACGCGCGCGCCCAGGGGTCAGGCCGGTGACGGTTGCGCGAAGAAAGGGAGTGCGGGGCTTGGATTTCATTGCAGGCGTCCTCGGACGAATACGGTGGCCATCGTCAGCGTGGCCAGGGCGATGACCGCCAGCGGCCACAGGCTGGCGAGAATGTCACCGGGCGGCATGGCCTTGAGAAAGCTGCCTTCGACGATGATGAGGAAATGGGTCAGTGGAATGGCCTGAGCCAGCCATTGCAGGACGACAGGCATGTTTTCCACAGGCGTCGCAAAGCCGGACATCAGCACCGCCGGCACGCCGACGGCGAACGCCCCCAGGATGGCCTGCTGCTGCGTCATGCTGACCGCGGAAATCATCAGACCGATGCCGACCACCGACAGGATGAACAGCACCAGACTGGCGAGCAGGAGCGCAAACGAGCCCGTAAACGGGATGCCGAACAGGAAGACGCCCGCGCTGATCATGAACAGGCCCAGCGCAGTGCCAATTGCGAGTGCCGGCAGTGATTTGGAAATGATGATCTCTGGCGTCGAGGTGGGCGACACCAGCAACTGGTCGAAGGTTCCGAGTTCACGTTCGCGCGCAATCGACAGCGAGGTGATGAGCAGCGCGCTGAACAGCGCCAGGATGCCCGTGAGGCCGGGCACGATGAACCAGCGGTAGACCAGATTCGGGTTGAACCAGTGGCGCACGACCACTGGCGTCGGTGCCTGGGCGTCGGGCACGACCTCAGCGCCGACATCAGCGGCGATGGTAGACAGATAGGCCACGGTGATCTGCCCCGAGTTGCTGCGCCGACCATCGACCAGTACCTGGGCGCGGCCACTTTCGCCGGCAGCGATGGAGCGCGAGAAATCCACCGGGATGGCGAGCGCGGCGATCACCTCGCCACGGTCGATCAGCTCGTGCAGCTGCTGCTGGCTGTCGACATGCCGGACGTGGGTGATGAAGCGCGCGCTGTCCAGGCGCTGCACTAGTTCGTGCGACCAGCGCCCCGCATCCTGATCGTAGACGGCGATATCGACGTTGCGCACTTCCAGCGTCGCAGCAAAGGCGAACACCAGCAACTGCAGGATCGGCGGCACGAACACCACCATGCGGCTGCGCGGGTCGCGCAGGACGCTGAGCACTTCCTTGATGAACTGGGCGCGCAGGCGGGTGAACGAGAATGCGGAAGTCAACATCGCGTCACTCCAGGTTCTTGCGCGTGGCGCGCTTGGCGATCACGAAGAACAGCACCCCGATCGCCGCCATGGCCGCAAGGTTGGGCAGGAACACGGCCCAGATGTCGCCGGCCAGGAACACCGTCTTCAGCGAATCGACGAAGTAACGCGCCGGAACCAGCCGGGTGATGGCCCGGATTGGCGCGGGCATCGCGTCGATCTCATATAGAAAGCCCGACAGCATGAAAGCCGGCAGAAAACCCGTGAACAGCGCGATCTGCGCGGCCAGGAACTGGTTGCGTGCCAATGAGGAAATCAGCAGACCCTGACCCAGCGCCGGTACCATGAATACCGCCGACAGCAGTAGCAGCGCCGCCAGCGAGCCTCGCATCGGCACGCCGAACACGAACACCGCCAGCGCCGCCGCACCCAGTGTGGATAGCATGCCGAGCACGAAATACGGCAGCAGCTTGCCGATCAGGATTTCGGCCACCGAGGCGGGCGTGGACAGCACCGCCTCCATGGTGCCGCGCTCCCATTCGCGCGCCACCACCAGTGCAGTCAGCATGGTGCCGATGATGGTCATGACGATGGCGATGGCGCCGGGAATCAGTGCGCGGCGGCTTTCCAGTTCGGGGTTGAACCAGTAGCGCGGCTCCAGCACGATGGACTGCTCCGGTGCTGCAACGTCCAGCCCGGCACGCCAGGACTGCACCACGCCGCGGGCGTAATTTTCGACATAATTGGCCGTATTGGGGTAAGAGCCATCGGTGATGATCTGTACCAGCGGCTCGCTGCCACGCTGGGCCAGGCGCTGCTCGAAATCCTGCGGGATGACCACATAGCCGCGCAACTCGCCGGACACCAGCTTGTCGGCCACCTCCCGGCGATCATGGGCAAAGCTCGCATCGAGATAGTCGGTGGCGGAAAAGGCTGCCGCCAGCGCCTGGGCCGACGCCCCCTGCGACTCCAGCACCACTCCGACGCGGACATCCTTCGCATCCAGCGACACCGCATAGGCGAACAACAGCAACAACACCACCGGCAGCACGAACGCGATCAGAAGCGTCGAGGGGTCGCGCAGCGCCTGGTAGCTTTCCTTGGTGACCAAGGCCATTAAGCGCCGCAAATCAAAATGGCGCAGGTCGGTCTGCAGTGGTCCATTCCCGTCTTTGTGCATTGTGGCGCCGTTCATGTGGCGGCCTCCAGCTCGGGGTCTGACGACTCCACCAGGTGAATGAAGGCGTCCTCCATCGTCGGGTCGGGTCGTTCGGGGCTGACCGCCGAACGTTTGAGCGCGTCGGGCGTATCCAGCGCGATCAGTTGCGCACGCGAGAGCATGGCCACGCGGTCGCAGTATTCGGCCTCGTCCATGAAGTGGGTGGTGACCATGATGGTCACGCCCTTGCGGGCCAGTCCGTTGATGTGGGTCCAGAATTCGCGCCGGGTGATCGGGTCCACGCCCGAAGTGGGTTCATCCAGAAACAGCACGGGCGGCCGGTGCATCAGCGAACAAGCCAATGCCAGGCGCTGCTTGTGGCCCAGCGGCAGGGAATCGGGCGTGGCGGACAGCCAGTCGCCCAGATCGAAGGTTTCGATCATCTCGGCAATGCGCTCGCGCCGGGTGTTGCCTTCCAGTCCGTAGACGCCGGCCGAGAATTCCAGGTTCTGCTGCACCGAGAGCAGGCCGTAGAGCGAAAACTTCTGCGCCATGTAGCCGAGCCGGCTCTTGGCTGCGCCGGTGGCGCGGCGCAGATCATGGCCCACCACATGCGCTTCGCCAGCAGTTGGTTTCAACAGGCCGCACAACATCTTGAAGGTGGTGGACTTGCCGGCGCCGTTAGGGCCGAGCAGGCCGAAGATTTCGCCCTTTTGCACCTCGAAGCTGACGTTGTCGGTGGCGGTGAACTCGCCGAAGCGCTTGGTGAGGTTTCGGCACGACACGACGGCAATGTCGGAACCCAGCTCAACCGGCGACAGACGCTCGGCCAGCGTCGAAGTGCCGCCGGGGCCGCCACCGAGCAGATCGATGAAGGCGTCTTCGAAGCGCGCAGGCACCTGCACCAGCCGCACCTGCGCCTGATCGGAAAGAGCTTGGACCTGTCCCGTGTCTGCGCCCTCGCGCAACACCACGCGCACGCCGGCGCCCTGGATCACGCCATCGCTCACGCTGGGCAGGTCGAGTGCCTCGGTCAGAACCTTCCGACGCTCAGCACCGACGTCTTCCAGACGGAAGCTGCGGCCTTCGAGCTGCGCGGTCAGTGCTTGCGGCGGACCATCGAACAGGAGCTGCCCCTGGTTCAGCAACAGCACGCTCTCGCAGCGCTCGGCCTCGTCGAGATAGGCGGTGGACCAGACCACGGCCATGCCCTCATCGGTCAGCGCCTGCACCATGCGCCACAAATCCTGGCGGCTGACCGGGTCGACACCCACGCCGGGCTCGTCCAGCAGCAGCACCTTGGGCCGCGCCATCAGCGCACAGGCAAGGCCCAGCTTCTGCTTCATGCCGCCGGAGAGCTTGCCGGCCAAGCGCTTGGTAAAGGGGCCTAGCCGCGTGAACTCCAACAGCTCGGCAAACAGATCGGCGTTGCGATCGGCATCCATGCCGCGCAACTGCGCATACAGGCGCATGTTCTCCATCACCGACAGGTCTTCGTACAGACCAAAGCGTTGCGGCATGTAGCCGCTGGCGACGTGAATGGCGTCGTTGTTCTTCACCACGTCATAGCCGGCCAAGGTGACGTGGCCGGCGTTCGGCACCAAGAGGCCGGTCAGAATCCGCATCAGCGTCGTCTTGCCGGCGCCGTCGGGGCCGACCAGCCCCGTCAGCCGCCCATAGTGGATGCGCGCGTTCAAGCCCCGCAGGGCTTTTACGTCGCCGAAATGCTTGTCCACGCCTTCGATGACGACGGCTGCGTCTTCGCCCGCATCAGCAGGCGCGGCGGCGATGGCGGGGCGTGCCTGCATTTCAACGCTCCCCCGCCGGGATAATAGTACTGGCTTTCGCATCGACCTCGATCGTCACCGGCATACCCTGCCGCAAGGCACCGTCGCTGTCGGCAGCGTCGATGACGATGCGCAGGCGGTACACCAGATCCGTGCGCAAATCCGTCGTCTCCACCGTCTTGGGGGTGAATTCGGCGCGTGGCGAGATGAAGCCGATCTGGCCGCGATAGACCTTCTCCGATGAATCGCTTTTGACGCGCACCACAGTGCCGGGTGCGATGCGCCCCAAGTCCGACTCGCCCACGTAGGCGCGCACGTAAACCGGCTTGTCCAGACTCAGGCTATAGACCGCGTTCTGGCTTGCAACCATGCTGCCGGGCTCACGCACCCGTGCGATGACGGTTCCGCTACTGGGCGCCATCAATTCGGTGTCCGCCAGGGCTGTTGTGGCTTGCGCTACGGCAGCCTGCGCAGCCGCAAGGCGAGCCTCTGCCGCGGCGATGTCTTCCTTGCGAAAGCCTTCGGATGCTTGCGACAGGGCCGCCTTGGCTGCTTCGACGCCAGCGGCTGCCTGGTCTCGTGCCGTGCGGGCGGCATCGACCGTACGCTGGCTGCTGGCGCCCGATGCCAGCAGGCCACTCTGGCGCTGGAAATTGCGCTCGGTCTCGGTGGCGAGCGCCTGTGCCTGCCTTAGGGCCTCGCGCGCCTGGGTGATCTCCTGCGGCCGCAGGCCGCGGCGCAGCTTGACCAGTTCCGCCTTCGCCACCTGTACCTGGGCCTGCGCCGCCGCAAGGGCTTCCCGATAGGGTTGCGCGTCAAGCGTCGCCATGCGTTCGCCGGCGCGAACGGTATCGCCCTCATCGAAAGCCATTTGCATCACGCGCCCGGGCTGACGGAAGGCCAGTTGCACCTCGCGGATGTCGACGTTGCCATACAAGAGCAACTGACTGTCAGCAGTACCGGCGCGCTGCAGCCAGAAGAATGCGAAACCGCCGGCAATCGCGAAGAGGGCTGCAACGATGATCGTACGTCTGGCTTTGTTGGAAAAACCGTTGGTCTTCATCGCCCGGCCTCCGGTTGGCTGATACCGCGGCGGTAGATGGCGAACACGCCCGCTGCGTCACGGCGGATGCGCGCTACATCGCCCGCAAGCAATGACTGCATTACCAGCCCTTGAATTGTGCCGATGAACAAGACGGCGGCCGCGTCCACATCCAGTTCTGAATACAGCTCGCCTCGCGCCTTGCCGGCTTCGAGCAGTCGACGCAACCGCTCGCCATATTGACGGGTCAATGTCTGCACCATTTTCTTGGGTAGAGACTCTCCCGGTCGCTGCAATTCTCCGAAGAGCATCCTCGGCACACCCGGGTGTTCGGCCACGAAGTCAATGTGCGTCTTGAAGATCGCCTCAAGGGCTGCGAGCGGCGACGTAGCGCCTTCTGCGGCCTTGTCCACCCGAGCCAGCAGGCGCTCCGTGACCCAGGACATCACCGCCTGCAGTATGGCGTCCTTATTCGGGAAGTGACGAAACAGTGCGCCCTGGGTTAGCCCCATGCGCTGCGCGATGGCAGTGGTTGTGATGTCGCTGGGATTCTGTTCGGCAGCCAGGTCGACGACTGCCTCGATGGTGGCCACACGCCGCTCATCGGCTGGTAGATGCTTAGGGTGTCCGCTCATCACTTGCGCTTCCAGAAGTAAGTAATCAGTTACTAACTTATCACAACGCAGGCACGCCGCAAGAGGAAACGCTCGAAAGGAGATCACGATGAGCCGCAGAATAACTATCGGGCGGCTGGCAATGGCTGTCGCTATGCACGGTCAAGCCTGGACTGCCCAGCCATCCAAGCCTTTATCGACTCAATTCCCAGTAGATCGCCGGACATAGGTCTCCGGGCTGACATGCCCAGAGTGCTGTCTGGCTTCGCGCTCGGCTGAAATCAGCCCGCAGCATGTGGTATGCCGGAATAGAACCGCAGCGCGTTCCTGGCGACACGTGAAGCACCCAAGCAACATTCAGGACGCCGTGAAAAGGGGGGCAAATTAGATTATTCAGCTAATGAATTGGCTGCTTCTGGCCGGAAGCGGCCCTGAGGCTACGAGCGATGCACCCTAGTCCTTCACCCATGTGGAGGACAAATCATGGCCACACTCACATCGAAAGCTCGCGAACCTTGGAACAAAGGCAAACTGGTCGGCCAGAAAGCACCGCTGCGACTTCGGGACATTTGGGCTATCAGAGTGCGACTGGAAATCGCAAACAAGGATCGTGATCTGGCGCTGTTCAACCTTGCCATCGACAGCAAGCTTCGAGCCTGCGATTTAACGAAGCTGCGCGTCAGGGACATAGCTCATGGTGATCACGTGTCGACGCGCGCGATCGTGATGCAGCAGAAGACTCAGCGTCCGGTGCAGTTCGAAATCACCGCTCAGACGAGAGCATCAGTTGAAGCTTGGATCCGTGCTGCTCGCCGTCGCAACGACGATTATCTCTTTCCCAGTCGTGCTCGTCGCTCAGCTCACATATCCACAAGGCAGTACGCCCGCATTGTGAAAGCCTGGGTAACTACAATCGGTCTAGACCCCACGCTCTACGGAACCCATACGCTCCGTAGAACCAAAGCATCACTGATCTATCGCAGAACGAAAAACCTGAGAGCAGTGCAGTTGTTGCTTGGCCATACAAAGCTGGAGAGCACTGTTAGGTACTTGGGTATCGAGGTTGATGACGCTCTGGAGATGGCGGAGCAGACTGAGGTTTGATCATGCTCCCCTGTTGGCGCCGCGCCGCAAGCCGGCGCCTCTTTGAGGCCGCTAGCGGCCACAAGCGGTCAATCAATCACCCTCTTGAAGCCAACCTCTCGCGCAGGAACTCGATGAACCGCTGCGTCTTGGCCGGCAGCAGACGTGTCTCAGTGATGGCGTACACTGGCATCGGCAGTCCCCGCCAGTTCGGCATGATGCGGCGCAGCCTGCCGTTTTCTAGTTCATCCGCGACTATTTCTTCTGGCATCAGGACGATGCCCTGATTGAGCGTCGCCAGACGCCGAATCATCCCCACGCTATTCAATTGGTAGCGCCCACCCACTGACACGCTGACTGTTTGCAGGCCATCCAGTAGCGTCCAGGCCCCGGTTTTCAGGATGCCCAAACACTGATGTGCTTCCAGGTCGGCCGGGCTGGAGGGTTCCCCTTCACGCTGCAGATAGCCCGGCGAGGCATACAAGTTGGGCGTCAGAGACGCCAGCAGCCGCGCGATAAGTTGCGAGTTTTCCGGCTCGCCCATGCGGATGGCCACATCGAAGGGTTCGCTGACCAGGTCGACGCGTCTCGGGGTGAGGTCGAAATCGAAGGTGATGCCTGGGTACAGGTCGGCGAACTCGGCGATTAACGGCGCGAGGTAAGTTACCGCGAAATCCACCGGCAGCGAGGCACGCAGCACTCCGCTGGGCTGCGCCAGCATTTCGCCCAGTTGCTCATGGGCCAGTCGCGCCTCGTCGACGATGCGTTTGCAGCGCTCGAAGTAGAGCTGGCCGGCTTCCGTCACCTCGACCTTGCGCGTCGTGCGATGCAGCAGGCGCAGGCCTATAGCTTTTTCCAGGGTGCTAATGCGCCGCGACAGCGTCGAGTTGGGCACCCCGGTCGCCTCGGAGGCACCGCGAAAGCCCTTGGCCTTCACCACCTCGACGAATAGGGCCATGTCATTCAGGAGCTCCATGACTATTGCCTCAAAATTGGATCAATCCTCTCCAATATAACGTATTTATTCCATGATGCGCGAAGCAGAAGATAGCTCCAAGCGAATCCCCATTCCCCCGCTTCGAGGAATTCACCATGCAGCAGTTGTTCACCCCCATCCACGTAGGCCGCTACTCCCTGCGCAATCGCCTGGTCATGGCGCCCATGACCCGCAGTCGCGCGCAAGCGGACGGCACACCAGGAGAACTGGCCGTCGAATACTACGCACAGCGTGCCGGTCTCGGCCTGATCGTAAGTGAGGGCACCCAGCCGTCGGATGATGGCCAGGGCTATCTCACCACCCCGGGCATCTACACCGACGCCCATGTTGCGGGCTGGAGGAAAGTCACCGAGCAGGTGCATGCCAAGGGCGGCCACCTCTTCATTCAGCTGATGCATGCCGGGCGTATGTCGCACCCGGACAACACACCACACCATCGTCAGGGCGTCGCCCCCTCGGCAATCGCGCCGAACACCCAGATGTTCACCCCGACGGGTATGCAGGACATTCCCGCCCCCCGCGCGCTTAGCCGCGAAGAGATTCGCCAGACCGTCGTCGACTTCCGCTTCGCCGCCCGCCGCGCCATCGAGGCCGGGGCCGACGGCGTCGAGATTCATGCTGCCAACGCCTACCTGATCCAGCAGTTCTTTGCCCCGAGTGCCAACACCCGCACCGACGAGTATGGCGGCTCCATCGAGAATCGCGCCCGCTTCGCCATTGAGGTGGCAAGTGCCATCGCCGAGGAAATCGGCGCCGATCGTACGGCCATCCGCCTGTCGCCTGGCACCACGCTGTGGGGCATCGACGAGGGAGCCGAGGGCCCCGACCTGTACCGCTACCTGGTAGCTGAACTCGACAAGCTGAGCCTGGCCTACCTGCATGTCATGCAGCAGGGTGACGAACCTCTGCTGGCCGACATTCGAAAGCTGTGGCGGCACACGCTGATTCTCAACCGACCAGGGCGGCCACGCGAAGAGATCGGTGCCGACTTGTCAGCAGGGCTGGCCGATCTGGAAGCCTATGGCCAGATGGTTCTGGCCAACCCTGATTTCGTCGAGCGGCTGTACCATGCTGCCCCGTTGAACGAAGCCAATCGAGCGGCTTATTTCGGCGGCGACGCACAGGGCTATATCGACTACCCGGCGCTGTACGGCGCGGCGGCGAACTGAGGTTGCGGATATGACAACCCTCGCCACGCTACAGCGGGCCAGCAAGGGCAATTATTTCCGGGTCTACGCACTGCGCGGCCAGGAGCAACTGCTCGATCCGTTCCTCGGCATCGATCACGCCTGGATGAGCGCGCCCACCTTCGCGCCCCACCCGCATGCCGGTTTCTCGGCGGTGTCCTATGTGTTTCTCGACTCGGAGACGGGTATCGAGAACAAGGACTCGCTCGGCAACCACAACCTGATCCAGCCGGGTGGGCTGCACTGGGCGGCGGCAGGCAGCGGGATAGTCCATGAGGAAATCCCTGCCGAGCCGGACATGACGGTGCATTCGCTGCAGATATTCGTCGCTTTGCCGCCCGAACATCGGGACGGCCCTCCATTCGCCTTGAGCCTGGAGCCGCAGGACATACCCGTGGTGCGCCTGCCGGGTGCCAAGGTGCGAGTGGCCGCTGGCAGGTTCGGCCAAGCCGCTTCACCGCTGCGACCGCCAACCGAGGTGACACTGCTCGATGTATCTCTGGATGACGGCGCCGCGCTGACGGTTCCGTTGGCGGCCGGGCATGTCGTCATCGTCATGCCGATCCATGGCGCTCTGTCGGTAGACGGTCAGCTGTTCGAGCGGGACTCCATCAAACTGCCTGTTTTTCAACCCGACAGCAGCGAGCGCGTCCTGCTGCTGCAGGCCCCCCAGGGGGCCGCCAAGGCGATGATCTTCGCCGGCGTGCCCCTTTATCCCAGTGCCACCTAGCGAGAGGTAACGACCATGGCTTTTCAACGTTTCGATGCTGCCAATT
The DNA here is from genome assembly GCF_054720805.1 of Pseudomonas sp. MT3. Classification (NCBI taxonomy): domain Bacteria; kingdom Pseudomonadati; phylum Pseudomonadota; class Gammaproteobacteria; order Pseudomonadales; family Pseudomonadaceae; genus Pseudomonas; species Pseudomonas sp. MT3. The sequence goes on along the minus strand of NZ_JBTVPY010000006.1, from coordinate 177,129 downwards.
CCGCCCTGCTGCTGATCGACCATCAGGTCGGCACCATGGGCTGGGTCAAGTCCATCCCCTTCGAGGAGATGAAGCGCAACGCGCTGATGCTGGCGAAGACCGCTCGCATCCTCAAGATGCCCGTGGTGCTGACGTCCAGCATGGAGGAATACGCTCAAGGGCCGCTGCTGGCCGAGCTGGAAAGCATATTACCGGCCGAGTTCGCCGCCCGTATCAAGCGGGTCGGCATCGTCAATGCGATGGACGACGAAAACTTTGCAGCGGCTGTTCGTGCGACCGGGCGACGCAAAATCATCATCGCCGGCGTGACCAATGACGTTTGCACAGTCTTCCCGGCTCTGAGCCTGGTGGGCGATGGCTACGAAGTACAGGTGATTGCCGATGCCGGTGGCTCACCGAGCGCGATTGGCGACGACATGGCTCTGCGCCGCATGGAGAAGGCTGGCGTCACGCTCTCCAGCACCAATCAGGTGATCGCCGAGCTGGCCGGCAGCTGGAGTACACCGGAGGGCGGTGAGATCGTGCAGCAAGTGGTGATGCCGGCACTACAAGGCTAGCTATGCGAGGGGGCGGCGGGTATGCCCTCTCTTTTGCCGCTTTCAACGACCGCTTCTGGCCGGTTTCTGCCTGCCGCAGCCGGCTTCCTTCATCGACTGCTGCCGATGAAGGAAGCAGTATTTCGAGTGGCGCCATGCAGATCCTTGCCATTGGCTGGATTCAGTAGAATACGGAACTCGAAAAATCTATAAATAGTTACTAACAGTAAAGAATTGAATTGTAAGAATAAAATCAGTACTAACGGTTAGTAAGGGTCCGGATGATCTGCAGTCGACCAGAGCGAAGACCTGGCGCGTCATGCCGCAACCAGGCCACGGCGAACGATGCTGGTTACCACCCCGAATACTTCGAGGTCCTCCTCCGGCTGGAGGCGGATATCGGGATAGTCCGCGTTCGCGGCGCGCAGCACCGGTATGCCGCCTTCGAACATCAGCACCTTGGCGGTGAACTCACCGCGCACCACCGCGACGACCACCTGGCCCTGCCGGGCTTCAATCGAGCGATCGACTACGGCGATATCCCCATCCAGGATGCCCAGATCGCGCAGACTGTCACCTCGAATACGCACCAGGTACGTCGCTGCAGGATGGGTGATGCACAGCTCATCGAGCGACAGCGTCGCCTCGATGTGGTCCTCACAAGGACTTGGGAAGCCGGCCCGCACGCAGGACAGGTACAGCGGCAGCTCGTGGCGCGACTCCGAGAGCGCGCCCAGCAGAGTGGCGTTCATGGGGAATTCTCCAATACTGTATTAATATACAGTATCCGCTATCAGGCTATTCTGACAACGAGCGCGCGACGGAGGGCTTCAGAATGTGTGGACGGTTCGCCCAGTACCAGGCGATTTCTGACTATTACGCTGAGCTGATGAGCGAGCAGCACGTCATCAGCGGCTGGGACGAAACCCCGCTCGGCCGCTACAACGTCATGCCTCAGTCCCGAGCGCAGCTGCTACATGCTGAGCCAGGCGGCCTGGTCTTCCAAGCGGTGCGATGGTGGTGGGAGCCATCCTGGGCAGGTAGCGGCGGGCCGCGGAACAAATTCAACGCGCGTCTCGATAAGGTGGCCACCAGCCCGTTCTACAGGGCAATCTGGCCACACAGAGCGATCATCTGCGCCGACGGCTGGTACGAGTGGGTGGCAAACCCGAGCGACGCCAAGGACAAGCAGCCGTACTTCTTGCGACGCGGTGATGGTGCGGTGCTTTTCATTCCGGCAGTCGGCCAGTTTCCTCATCCTGGGGATGAGCCACGCGACACCGATGGCTTCCGCATGATTACCGATGATGCCGCCGGCGGCATGCGTGATGTGCATGACCGCAGGCCAGTAGTGCTATCCGCGACTCAAGCTCGCGAGTGGCTCGACCTGCAGACCAACTCGCAGCGAGCCGAGCAGCTCCTGCATCAAGGCCTGCCGGCGGACGAGTTCGAGTTCTATCGCGTGAGCAAGGCTGTCAGCCAACGAAGGGATGACCCATCTATAATCATTCCGTTGCGAGGTTAATAGCCTCACAGCACCGGTCCTTGCGCCATGAGAACGCATTCTTTCTGCAATTTATCAAGCACAGCGCTAATCTTGTGAAAGTCGTAACTTCTATTTTTTATTTCCTCAGGAGCAAGGGACATGAAATCCCGCGTATACGACTCTTTAAAATCTAAAGAACCATGATACAACTTTAGCGACTGCTTATAATTAGTCCAAGTAACACGCGCCGCATCATACCCCAGCAGCTCAAGATCCAAATAACACTCAATTGCAGCCGCCTTACCATTAATATTAGCCACACCCTCACCCTCCGGCCCAAACACCGGAAAACTTTCAAAATCGACAAGATCAGGCAAACACATCCTCCGCATATTACTCGGGAGCTTTAGCTTTCCAACCTTGCCATAAGCCTCTACTCCTTCAGCATCATTATCGAACACAAAGACTATCTGGTTCTGAACATCAATATTAACTAGCCCCTCAGCAAACTTTGTCAAACCTCCAGTTCCAGAGAAGGGATGCCCTGCGGCATCAATAAATTTGAAAAAATCTGCCACATCAGGCCTAAGGATACTAAGCGCTTTGGAGATTATCAGCGCGTCGGACGTTCCCTCTGTCACAACTAGAAACTTATCCGCTCTTTCGACCCCGGCATTGAAATCACTTTCACTTGCCCACCCAGCATCCACCAAAGGGCCGTACTCCCAAACCACCTCGCATCTAAGATTGTCTGAGTTCTCACAAAGCATTCGCATAAACAAATAAGGATGCAAAAAATCTATAAGCGTCCGAAAATAACTCAGCTCAGAATAAAAATTATTATCATAACTCTCAATGGTAGGAATTCTCTCCAGCCGTGGATCATGCAGTAGATTCCCCTTCATCCACTCAAAATCCACACCTCCTTCATAAATATCTTCAAAGGTCTCAAGAGGCCGCGACTTAATGAAAGCAAGGAGCTCTTCAAAACTCATCGGAGAGGCTTCCCCCTCATCCGAATCAACTATAGAGGCAAGATAATTCTCGTACTCGAACTTTGCTCGCCTCAATGTGTAACCGAGCAACTCCAGCCTCGGTTTGACATGCCTCAAAGTTCGTCTAAACGCCCACTCCAACTCAGCAGCATCATCCTCCAGGCCGTCTCGCGCACCATAATCACTAATATTTCGACCACGAGTTCTTTTTCTATCAATTTCCTGAAATAGAGCTCCGTGATTTATCCCAACATGATTTTTGGAGTAACAGAGTTCCAACCCTCCGACATCCAATGTGATTGCAGTTCCCACTGTCCAGCTCCTCTACCACATGCCCCAGCCAATTCTTTTCTACAAAAAAACCGAGATTGGCCTCAATGAATATTAAAGATAGTTTCCCTTCCTAATCTAGGCGCCGCGGTCCCAACGTCACGTCAAGAAGCTCATTTTAAGGTCAACCAACATCAGAAAAAATCCATGTGGGTGGGCTACGCATTTCTTGCTGCAGGCCTACCCCCTCATGCGCGAGGGTGTTCCCGGCTTCGAGAGGACACCCATGAACCTGCGCCCTACCCGATCATCGCTGCTCATCACGATAGGATTTCTTGCCCTCGGGGGCCTCGCGGCTTACCAGCAGTACCAGCTGGTCAATATGCGAGGCTCCTTGGAAGGTGCTGCCGAAAAAACGTCGATCAACGCTCTTCTCGGCCGAATGGGCAAGCTCGACGAGCGAGTCGACACCTTCGCCGGCCAGCACATGGTCAGCGACGAGGATTTCCGAGCTGCCCAGCAAGCGCTATCCAACCGGATAGACGCGGCTCAGGCATATGCCAAGCAAGCAGCCGACAACGTGAACCAGCTCGCGCAGACGGCAGCCTCTGCAGGGGACATCGTGGTACTGAAGGCCGACTTGGAGACGCTCAGCAACTCCGTTCAGGAACTGAAGAAGCCCCAAGCCCAACTGGCCTCAACGCCGGCCCCAACCAAGAAATCCACTGTCGCGAAAGCCAAGCCCTCCCCTCCTAAAGCGAAACCTTCTCCGCCGGAACCTCCGCCGTTCCACATCGTGGGCATCGAGTACCGTGGAGGCGAACGCTTCCTCTCGGTCGCCCCACCGGGCAGCACGCGGTTGAGCCAGATCTACCTGATTCGCCCCGGCGACGCAGTCGCCGGCACTACCTGGCGACTCAACTCTCTCGACGACCGAGCCGCTCGGTTCGACGCCGCCGGCACAACCAAGACCATCAGCCTGCAGCCATAGGTCCGACCATGCATAAACGAGCTCTCAATCACTTCGCAATAGCAGCTGCCTCGGCGTGCTTGATGCTGGCAAGCATCTGCACGTCGGGCGCCGAGCAAAGCTCCCAGTCCGCCGCCTCGCAGTGGCAACACACAGCAGAACAGAACCTCGGTCAGCAGGCCCAGCAAGACCAGTTGGCCCGTGAATGGGGGCTCACTGAGCAGGAATACGAGCGATATCAGCTGCTGATGCAAGGTCCCCGCGGAATCTACTCCCCAGGCCTTGACCCGCTGACAGCGCTGGGCATCGAGGCGCAATCGGACGCGGAGCGGCAACGGTATGCCCAACTGCAGGTGCAAGCAGAACGACAGCGTGTCGAAAAAGAGCTTGCGTACCAGCGTGCCTACGACGAAGCCAACACCCGCATGTACCCGGGTGAAAAGGTCATCCAGATCTCCCCGAGCTCCAGCCGCAACGGCGCGGCCGGCAAGGCAACCCTGGAGAGCAGCGGGCGCCTGGCAGTCTTTGTGAAGGACGATTGCGCTCCGTGCATCAACCAGGTGCGCGCGCTGCAGACGGAAAAACGCTCCTTCGACCTGTATTTCGTAGGTAGCCAGGGCGATGACGATCGAATCCGCCGCTGGGCGATCCTCGCCGGCATCGAGCCGGCAAATGTGAAGAGCCGGCAGATCACGCTCAACCATGACCAGGGCCGCTGGCTTGGCCTGAGCTTGGGAGGTGAGCTGCCCGCCGCCGTCATGAAGGTCAACGGGCAATGGCAACGCCAGTGATCCGCTTCCTTGCCCTCGTCACCGCGTTGCTGCTCTGTGTATCAGCCCACGCCGCCGAAGAGCCACCACCGGCCTATCAGACGATAGCGATCGCGCATGGCGTACCGTCGGTAGTCCTCTACTCCGTCGCGCTGCAGGAGAGTGGCGCGCGGATCCGCGACCAACTGGTGCCATGGCCCTGGACGCTGAACGTCGCCGGCGCCGGCTACCGGTTCGCCACGCGGAAAGACGCCTGCCAGGCGCTGATGATCGCTCTCATCACAGCCGGCCCCGCTCGCGTCGACGTCGGGCTCGGGCAAACCAATATTGGCGCGAATGGCCATCGCTACAGCTCCCCCTGCGAAGGTCTCGACCCCTACAAGAACCTGGCTGTTACTGCCGAAATTCTCAGCGAGCAAAAAGCGAAGGGAGGCAGTTGGATTGACGCTGCCGGTCGCTACCACCGGCCTGCCGGTGGCGCACCAGCTGCGCGCTATCGCGAGTCGTTCGCCCGCCACCTCAGCCGAGTAACCGGCATCAACCTCCTGGTGACCAACCCATGAAGCTTCCGCTCGCGCGCTGCCTGGTCGCGCTCAGCCTAACCTTCCCTTACACCCTGGCATCCGCTGGCCAACTGGTTGTCGTCGAGGATCATGGTGGTGTTTCCGCCCTCCCCTACTACCAGGACCTCGTACCTGATCCGGCTGACGCCCAGCGCCCTCCACTACAGGGCGTCCAAATCGGCGGAGCCTTTCCCGTTGTAACGCCGGAGATGACTCCCGGCCTAGTTCAGGGTCGGGTGATCAACGCTCCAGGGCTCCAGCCCCTGTTCCTGGTTGGGGACGATGAGAGTTCCAGGACCTGGCTGCAGCAGCACCTGCAGCAGCTCCAACAACTGCAGGCGGTAGGGCTGGTAGTAAACGTCAGCGGGCCGAGCCGTCTGGCCGAAGTGAGGAAGTGGGGACCGGGCCTACAACTGCTCCCCACGCCGGGATCGGACATCGCCGGTCGACTCGGCCTACGCCACTACCCCGTCCTCATCACATCGACCACCGTCCAGCAGTAGGAGGCGCTCTTGTCGTCGCTCAACTCTCCACGCATGACCCTGATGATCGAATTGCCGAAGGACGTGCGGCGCCAGGACCTCATGCTCGACCAGATGCAACACGTCATCACTCTTTTCGGCGGCCGCGTTGCCTGGAGAACCGAGGACGACCTCCTAGCCATGCTCCAGCGTCTGCGCGAACGGCTCGCAACAGGAAACCAGCAGGATCCTCAACAAAGCATCACGTCTCCGGGGAGCTAATTGCCATGGCCGCCACGTACACGCTGGATGCGCTACTGCGCCCTCCTGTGGAGCTATACACCACCACCATCAGCTACATGGCCGCGGCGCTCTGTGTCCTAGCGCCCTGGGCACTAGCCCTTACGCCGCTCTTCGGCTTGATCGCTGCGCTGATGTTCGCCTACCTGGGAACGATCCGGCTGATGCAAGCGCTTCGAGTTCTTCGCTACCAGAAGAACATCCGTCGACTACCGCACTACACGATGACCAGCGCCGAGATGCCCATCAGCAACGAGCGTTTGTTTATCGGCAAGGGATTCCGTTGGACTCAAAAGCATACGCAACGCCTAGCTGATACCTACCTCCCTCAGTTCGCCACCTATGTAGAGCCATCGCCCTTGTACCAGCGCGCGCGGCGCCTCGAGGAGCGACTGGAGTTCGCACCATTCCCGCTGAGCGTTCTGGCCAAGGCCACATCGTGGGACTCATCCTGGAACCCAGCGCGGCCTCTACCACCCGTTGGAGGCCTGCCACGGCTACATGGTATCGAGCCAGAGGAGCACGACGTCAGCTTGCCGCTGGGGGAGCGGCCGGGCCACACGCTTGTTCTGGGCACAACTCGGGTGGGCAAGACCCGACTCGCCGAGTTGTTCATCACCCAAGATATCCGTCGAACCCATCGCCGGCGCCGGCGCGTCCAGATGGGGCGGCGTACCCAGACCGTTCACCATGGCCACCGACGTCGGCGCGAAAGCGAGCAGCCCGATCACGAGGTCGTAATCGTCTTCGATCCGAAGGGCGATGCCGATCTACTCAAGCGCATGTACGTCGAGTGCGCCCGTGCGGGAAGACTGGATGAGTTCTACGTCTTCCATTTGGGCTGGCCCGACATTTCCGCCCGCTACAATGCTGTCGGGCGGTTTGGCCGCATTAGCGAAGTGGCGACTCGCATCGCCGGGCAACTGTCTGGCGAGGGGAACAGCGCGGCATTCCGAGAATTTGCCTGGCGATTCGTCAACATCATCGCCCAGTCCCTGGTCGCCCTAGGCAGGCGTCCGGACTACGAGCAGATCCGCCGACACGTCATCAACATCGACGAACTATTTGTGGAATACGCGCAGAAATACTTCGCCGATCACGATCCCAAGGCCTGGGAAGCCATCGTGGCCATCGAGGGCAAGATCGACCGGAAGACTCTCAGCTTCGCAATGAAAGACCGGCCACTGCGGGTGGTGGCCATCGATGCCTACCTTACGCAGAAGCGCATTTCGGACTCCGTCATGGATGGCTTGCGCAGCGCAGTGCGCTACGACAAAACCTACTTCGACAAGATCGTCGCGTCTCTCTTGCCGCTCCTGGAGAAACTCACGACCGGCCGGATCGCAGAGCTGCTCTCACCCGACTACCTGGACCTCAACGACTCGCGGCCAATCTTCGACTGGATGCAGGTCATCCGGAAGCGCGCTGTCGTCTACATTGGGCTCGACGCCCTGTCGGATACCGAGGTGTCCTCGGCCGTCGGCAACTCGATGTTCAGCGACCTGGTCTCGGTTGCCGGCCACATCTACAAGCATGGTCTCGACGATGGCCTTCCCGGCGGCCTGGCCGCAGGCAAGGTGCGTATCAACCTTCACGCCGACGAGTTCAACGAGCTGATCGGCGACGAGTTCATCCCCATGGTCAACAAGGCAGGCGGAGCCGGCATCCAGGTGACCGCGTATACGCAGACCCTGAGCGACATCGAGGCCAAGATCGGCTCCCGGGCAAAAGCTGGCCAGGTCGTGGGTAACTTCAACAACCTGTTCATGCTACGGGTTCGTGAGACAGCTACGGCCGAGCTGCTGACCAATCAGTTGCCCAAGGTGCAGATCTACAACAGCACGCCGGCGAGCAGTGCGAACGACTCGGTCAACGGCAAGACGGCATTCACCTCGAATACCCACGACCAGGTGCAGATGACCAGCGTGCCAATGATTGAGCCGGCACACGTGGTAGGCCTGCCAAAGGGACAGTGCTTTGCCCTCATCGAGGGCGGAAACCTGTGGAAGATCCGCATGCCACTACCTGCCAACGATCCCGACGAGGTCTTACCGAAGAACCTGCAGGAAATGGCAGCAGGCATGCGCAAAGGAGCGACATCCAACTCCGGGGAATGGTGGGAGGCCCCCGGCTACCAGAACATCAACGATGGGCTCCCTGCCGACCTGGTCGACGATTTCCGTCACCTGGGCGGCAGCGACGAGGCGGCTTGAGAGATGAACCATGGCTGAAATCGCTGAACGAGCCCAGACCCAGCAGGAGCGCCCAGAGTCCCTCCTGCGTACGATCATTGGCCTCCCCTTCCAGCTCGCCGGCGTGCTCTTCGGCTCGTTGCTGGCAGCGGTGGTAGTGGAGTGGCTCTGCCTCTACTTCTTCTGGCCAGAGGCTGGCTGGCAGCATGCCCAGGAAATGCTCAATTACGAGCTGGGATGGCTGTCCCAGGGACTTCTGCACAGCGTTCTGGTCCAGGAACCCGGCCACACGGCGAAATGGATCGTGGGCCTGATCTACGAGTGGCTGATCGTGAAAACCGGCCTCTTTGACTGGATGCAAGGGATGTCCTCGGTGGCGCAGGCAGGCCCCAGATCGGAATTCGACGTCCGCTACCTCGCCGCCCAGGGAGTGTCCACCGTGCAGACCTATGCCCTGGCCGCACTCTTCACAATTCTGACCTTCTGCGTCAGGACAGTGGTCCTGGTGCTGACGATCCCGCTCTTCGCCATGGCGGCCTTCACCGGTCTGGTCGACGGACTGGTCCGGCGCGACCTGCGTAAGTTCGGCGCCGGCCGGGAATCCAGCTACCTGTACCACAAGGCCAGGAGCACGATGCTTCCCTTGGCGATCCTGCCCTGGACGCTGTATCTCGCCATCCCGATCAGCATCAGCCCTCTCCTGGTCCTGCTGCCCTGTGCAGCGCTGCTCGGTGTTTCGGTCAGCATCACAGCTGCCAGCTTCAAGAAGTACCTCTAAGGAGCACGATATGCAGTGGACTCCAGAGCAACAGCCCATCATTGGATCGCGAGCCAACAAGCTCAGGATCTTGGCGTTCGCCGGCACGGGCAAAACGACCACGCTGGTTGGCTATGCACAGCATCACCCTGAGCTCCGTATTCTCTACCTTTGCTACAACAGCTCCGTAGAGTTGGCGGCGCGCAGCCGCTTCCCTCGAAAAAACGTGGTAAGTAAGACCGCACACGGCCTGGCCTACGCCGTCTATGGGACCCAATACAGCCACAAACAGACCAAGAATCTGCGGCTCACTGACATTGCCCGCGCGCTCAATACCCAAGACTGGGAGCTGGTCAGGGACGTGCTGTCCACTCTCAACAATTTCATGGCCAGCGCGGATGACGAGATCGACCGCGGTCACTTCCCGCGTTTCAAGGGCAGGCAGATGCTGACAACAGCGCAGGAGCGTTATCTCGTGCAGGCGCTGGGTGCCACCCGCTCGATCTGGGCGCGAATGAAGGATCTGCAGGACACCAGCATGCTGATCCCCCACGATGGTTACCTGAAGCTGTACCAGTTGAGTAAACCTGACCTGAGCCAGCGCTTCGACTGCATCCTGCTGGACGAGGCCCAGGACGTGAACCCCGTGATCGCCGATATTGTGCGCATCCAGAAGATACGGCGAGTCGCTGTTGGGGATCCCCACCAGCAGCTATATCGCTTCCGTGGCGCCGAGGATGCACTCGATGCACCCTGGATGGAGGGTGCGGAAACGCACTCTCTGTCCCAGAGCTTCCGATTCGGCCCGGCAGTAGCCCACGTCGCGAACGTGATCCTGTCCTACAAGGGGGAAACGAGGAAGCTGCAGGGATTAGGTGCGAAAACCCAAGTGAAGAAGGCACTTCCCCCAGACCTGCCGCATCGTGCCTTCATCCATCGCACCGTCATCGGTGTGATTGAGAATGCCCTCAGCCTCATCCGAGAGAAACCTCGTTTCTACTGGGTAGGTGGTATCGACAGCTATTCGCTCCGCGACCTGGAAGATCTGTTCCACTTCAGCCGAGGAAATCGGGACCAGGTTCAGAACAAAAAGCTGCTACGGGACTACCGAGACTACGGCCAGTACGTGGAGATTGCGGAGGTCAGCCAAGACAGCGAAATGCTTCGGTCGATAAAAATCATCTCGGCCTACCCTGACCTCCCTCAGCGAATCCTGGCACTGCGCAGCTGCTCGGTGGATAAGAACCAGGAGCTGGACGCCACGGTGACGCTGACCACCGCGCATAAGGCGAAGGGGCTCGAATGGGACTTCGTCTCGCTCTACGAGGACTTCACAGCCGATCCCCTTTCTCCCGACCTCGATCCTGGCCGGCGCGACGACGAGCTCAACCTACTCTATGTGTCGGTGACCCGCGCCATGCGGATCCTCGCCATCAACAGCTTGGTCCTGGCGATTATGGAGCGATTTGTCGAAGCACGTGCTCCCGGAGCCCTGCGGCAGAGGGCCTGAGCTACGACCCGAAATTCCCTGCAGGTGCTGCTGAGAATTTCTGGTTGTGGTTCCAGCCACCCGTGGCCGCTAACTGGCCCCCCTATTCCAGCTGGAGCACATCATGATTTCCAAGCGCTTTGAGCACCGCATCGAGCACGTCGCCATTCCCTTCAAGACCCAAACCACCGGAGTGCTGTTTAAATCCACCGAGGTCACGCTCGAGCCCGACCTGGTGCAGCTGCTGCAGCACGACACATTCCAAGCACTTCTGGGGCCGCTGGGTGCAGAAGGGTGGGAGCTTGTGAGCGTCCAGTCGCTGTGCCGCGGGGAAACCCAAATCGGCAACCAGAACGCCCAGGGCTGGGCATATGGCTTCGCTATGCCCGTGGGTTACCTGCTGTTTTTCAAGCGCGAAACGCAGGCGTGACGGGCTCGAGAAAATCCGCGCGAACCCAGTAAGTATTTCTTGCGGCGAGCAAGGGGTTGGTACCGGCAAGCTGGCATCAACCGACTTGCCAGAGCGTAGCCGTGAACCATCGCCGCCCTTCCTCCGCATCTCTCAGCCGAATCGCCCAGTATGGGCTCATCGCCGTCATCGGATGCATCTGCTTCCCGCCGCTGGCGGACGCCGCCAATGCGTCCGAGCAGGCAAACATCGAGGTCATGATTCGTCAGCTGAATGCCCTCGAGGACTCGGCCAGGCGCAGCGCGCATGTCGCCGATGAGCCAGGTCAGCGCTACTACTTCGACTACGAGCGACTGGCAGGCGACATCCAGCGTATTCGCCAGGGCCTGCAGGACTACCTCACCCCCAGTCGCGCTCAGCCCCGAGATCCGGCCGAACTCACCGGCAACTACACCCTGACGGGAGGCCGTATGCCATGAGCATGAGCGCCTCGCAGTCCGCGGCATTTAAAGCCGCCAGCGGCTTCACACCACAGGCAACAACAACCCTGTTCGTCGGAGCTCTGGTCGCACTGGCGATGCTGTGGGGCGCTTGGGCGGCCTACAGCATCTGGCGCGGCTGGGCGACCAAGAACCTCGACCGTTCGATAGCCGGATCATCTGCCATCCGCCTGATCTTGCTTCTCATGATTCTCACCTTCTTTGTCCTCAGCTAACTCACGGAGTACACCAATGTCCAAGCTGCCCTATTCCCGTGCATTCACCCTAAGCATGATCCTGCTGACTCTGCCCGGGCTCGCCAATGCGGCCCTTCCGCAGGCCCAAGCCCCCAGTCGGGGGGAGGGTTCGAACTGGCTGCAGACCATCCAGAACTATGGCTACGACGGGTTCATGCTGCTGGGCCTGATCATTCTCGGCGCGATGATCCTAGGCGTCTCCTGGCACGCCTATGGCGTCTACCACGACATTCACGACGGTAAGAAAAAGTGGCGGGATCTGGGCGCTACCGCCGTTGTGGGCATCGGCATCATCTGTGTCGGCATCTTCATGGTGACCAAAGCGACCGGCATCCTCTGAGGAAGGTTTGCAACCATGGCCGACGACCAACACCTCGACGACGGGACCCTTAAGTTCCTTCCCACCAATCTCAACAGACAGCCCGTGATCATGGGCGGTCTGACTGCCGACGAGATGTGGGGCACCGTGTTCCTCAGCGGCGCGGTCGGCTTTGTTCTGGGAATCCCTGTCGCGATTCTGTCCGGCAACTTGGCACTGATCATCGCGGGCGCCCTCGTCGGCGGGGTGCTGGGGCTGACCGTCGCAAGCCGCATTCTGCGGAAGATGAAGCGCAACCGACCCGACACCTGGTTCTACCGCCAGGTGCAACTCTACATCGCCCAATACGCCCCATTCTGGGGTGACAGTGGGCTGATCACGCGCTCTGGCGCGTGGACCTGTCACCGCACGGAGTAACCATGAGTTTTCGCAAGAAGGTGGACGCCCAGCAGGCGCACATCCTGAGCCTGCGCCTGGCCCTGGGATTCATGACCATCGTGTGCCTGGCACTCGCATACGGGTGGTGGAAAGCACCGAAGGACCTGACCGTACACGTCCCTCCAGACCTCCGCTCGGGAAGCACCCGTAAATGGTGGGATGTACCGCCGGAGAGCGTCTACAGCTTTGCCTTGTACATCTTCCAGCAGATGAACCGCTGGCCAAGCGATGGCGAAGTGGACTACCAGGCAAACATCGACCGGCTGGATGCCTACCTCACTCCCGGCTGCAAGACTTACCTGCAGAAGGACTTCGAGCTACGTCGCAACGCGGGCGAACTTCGCAAGCGCGAGCGCGGTGTCTTTGAAATCCCTGGTCGCGGTGTAGATGACAAAAATGAGCAGCACACCATCGTCCAGACCATTAACGATTGGACCGTGAACCTCGACATTGCAGCCGACGAGCACTACGGCGGAGAGCGCGTAAAGCGCGCGCTATCGCGCTATCCCCTCCATATCGTTCGTGCTGACCTGGACCCCGAACGCAACCCCTTCGGCCTGCAGTGGGACTGCTACACCAGCAATCCGGTGCGGATCGAGGTCGACAACGACATTACCGGACCAGGTGGCCAGCAATGAAGATCATGCTTCGCTGGGGCGGTGCCCTGTCCTTCTTAATTGCTGCCAATGCGCAGGCGGTCGAGATACTGCAATGGGAGCGTATCCCCCTCGCGGTGCCCCTGCGTGTCGGCCAGGAGCGGATCGTGTTCGTCGACCAAAACGTGCGGGTGGGTATGAAACCTGAGCTGGTCGGGAAGCTTCGAGTGCAGAGTACGGGCGGCGCCATCTACCTGCTCGCCAACGAGACCATCGCTCCCTCTCGCCTGCAGCTGCAGAACGTCGCCAACGGCGAAATCATGCTGGTGGACATCGCGGCCACCGCGGCACAGGACGGTCAACCTGCACTGGAGCCTGTGAAGATTGTCGCTGGAGATACGACGCCAACCCGTTATGGCCAATCGCCCAACACCAAACCCCAAAGCACAGCAGCGACCACTAGTACTGGGCAGCCAGAAGAGGATGCGCCACCGGCGCCGCAGCATGAAACACCCTCCCCAGTAGTGCTCACCCGGTACGCGGCCCAAATGCTGTATGCCCCGCTGCGTACTGTTGAACCTGTTGCTGGTATTGCCCAGGTGCGCATCGATCGGCGAATTGACCTGAGCACACTGCTGCCGGTACAGCCGCTGGAAGCAAGTGCGCTGGGCGCCTGGAAGCTGGATGGCTTCTACGTGACCGCAGTCAAGCTGCGCAACACCAGCTCGCAACAGCTCAAGCTGGATCCTCGCGACCTGATGGGCAACTTCGTTGCGGCCACCTTCCAACACCCCTACCTCGGTGCACGGGGCAACGCGACGGACACCACAACCGTCTACCTGGTCACCCAGGGCAAGGGGCTCCGCGAGTCGTTGTTGCCTGCATCCATCAGCCAGGTAGATCCGAAAGGAGGCCAGCGTGGCAGCGACTCTGAAAGGTAATCCCCTCCTGAAGTGGCTGGCCGTCCCCTTCGGCATATTCGTCATCGTGATACTCACGAGCCTTACCAAACACAAAGGCGATGACGCCACGCCCGAGGAAAAGCCCAAGATCGGCTCTGGCCAGGCCAAGGCGCTGGGTGTAGACGGTGACACGCCCAGTGACACCCTTCGTACGGTTGTCGCGGAAAGTCGGCAGCTGAAGGACCAGATGACACAAGCCCTGAAGGATAACGGCGAGCTCAAACGACAGAACGAGGAGCTGCAGGCCCGCCTGGGCAACATCAACCAGACCGTGGATCAACGCCTCAACGCCGCCCAACAGCAACTGCAACAGCACTCCCAGGAACAGAGCCAAGGCATCCTCGACAAGCTGCAGAAGCAGATGGATACCCTTTCCAAGCGCGAGTCTGGAATGGGAGGAGCCAACTCTACAGGCAGCGACCTGCCGATCGGCTTCGGCGTCCAGCCAGGCGATGGCCAAGCATTCCAGCACAACGCCAGCTCCAAACAGGACATGGTTTGGATTGAACCCCAGGATGCTACGGCTTTGGATGCCAGCGGCAAGCCGCTCACCACTGGCTCAGGACAATCCGCCAGTAGCTTCAGCTTCCCGTCGAGCTTCGGCCAGGCTGCCGACCGAGGACAGAACATCCTCAACAACAGCGCTCACAGCGTTGGTGGCGAAATATCGCCGCAAGAAGCCCGTAAGCAGGTCCGGAAGACGTACACACTGCCTCAGAACTCGACGCTTATGGGATCGGTGGCAATGTCAGCGCTGATCGGCAGGGTTCCGATCGACGGGACCGTGAATGATCCGTACCCGTTCAAGGTACTGATCGGCCCAGACAACCTGACCGCCAATGGCATCGAGCTGCCCGACGTCGCCGGCGCGGTGGCCACCGGTACTGCTTCCGGCGATTGGACGCTGTCTTGCGTGCGCGGTCAGATCCGCAGCCTCACCTTCGTATTCAACGATGGGACAGTGCGAACTTTCCCCGCTCCGGCCGAGGAGGCGAACGGCAACCAGAACAACAACCAGGCCAGCAGCGGAAATGGTCAGCAGTCCATCCAGGGCGGCCTTGGCTGGATCAGCGACCCGTATGGCATCCCCTGCATCTCCGGCGATCGCCGCTCCAACGCCAAGGAATACCTGACCAACCAATCGCTGGTCACTGCCGCCGGCGCCGGCGTCGCCAAACTGCTGAAAGCGGACGACAGCAGCAACTCGGCGGTGTTCAGCAGCAACGGCACGTCGTTCGGTACCACCGGCACCTCAGGGAACTCCGCCATCGGCAGCATCCTGTCGGGGGGCGTGAGCGATATCCGGTCCTGGATGAACAAGCTGTACGGGGAGGCGTTCGCCGCGGTCTACGTTCCGCCCGGGGCGAAGGTGTCCGTCCATCTCGATCAGCAACTGGCGATCGATTACGAGATCAAGGGCCGCAAGGTCGACTACACCGCTGGAGCTTCGCATGTTTCCGCAAATCTTGACTGAGCGCCGGGCGGCCGTTGCCGCCTGGCTTGCGCTGGCCATGCTCAGCAGTGGCTGCTCAACCAACAAGGACGAGCTGCTCCCCCATGGTGATACCAGCATGATGGATGTATGGCAGCAGGGGACAACCGGGAGCAGCGGCAGCTCCAGCAGCAGATTGCTGCTGGATGCGCGGCAGGAGCTCCGCCGCCCAATCGACGTAAGGCAGGCAGCAGCGACGAACGACAATGACGAGTTCACCCGCACTGCGCAGAACGAGATCTACAGCCAGTTCAAACGTCTGCCGAACCCTGACCTGGTCATGTACGTGTTCCCTCACTTGGCAGGATCTGATCCAGCGCCGGTCCCTGGTTACACAACGGTCTTCCCACTTTACCAAAGGGTGCAGTACGCGATGCCTGGCGAAAGAACGGAGGAATATTGATGGGCCTTTTTGAACGTCTCCGTGGACGAGCCCGGGCAGAGACGGTCGAGCCCGTTGTCGAACTCGACAATCACTCCGACGAGTATCTCTCGACCCAAGAGCAGGACCCGCTGCCAGCACCTGCTGGCCCTGATGAAATTGAAGCGGCGACCGAACGCCACCTGGAGCGCCTTGCCAGCCTCGGCATTCCGCTACCCAACGACTGGCGCAATCCGAAGGACAAACCAGCCACCGATGCTGACGTAGCCCGCATGTACGATGTGGCTCCATCCTTTGTCGACCTGCTGCCGTGGGTGGAGTTTCTGCCGGCGGAGAAAGCAATGCTCCTCGAGGACGGCCGCTCTCAGGCTGCCTTCTTCGAGCTAACCCCAATCGGCACCGAGGGCCGCGACTCCGCGTGGCTGCGCTCAGCGCGTGATGCTCTGGAGAACGCCCTGCAGGACTGTTTCGAAGAGCTGGAAAGTTCGCCTTGGGTACTGCAGCTGTACGCCCAGGACGAGACGAGCTGGGATGAGTACCAGGAAACCCTACGGTCCTACATCAAGCCCAGTGCAGTTGGCAGCGAATTCACCGAGCTGTATAGGTCGCTGTTCAAACGGCACCTGGAATCGATCTCCAAGCCCGGAGGACTGTTCGAGGATACGGCCGTCAGTAAACTGCCTTGGCGCGGCCAAAATCGGAGGGTTCGCCTGGTCGTGTATCGGCGGGTCGCCAAACAGGATGGCGTCGTACGCGGCCAGGCTCCCGGCCCCTACCTGGCTGTTATCTGCGACCGACTGGAGGGAGCCCTGGCCAACGCCGGCGTGATCGCTAAACGTATGGATGGCCATGCCATCCGCCAATGGCTGATCCACTGGTTCAACCCTCACCCCGATCATCTCGGTACCAGCGACGCAGACATCAGGCGCTTCTATGAGCTGGTGTGCCAGCGTCCAGATGATCTTCCCGAGGACGAGTTGCCACTGGCCAGCGGGACCGACTTCGCCCAGAACCTGTTCTTCAGGGAACCCTTGTCCCAAATTGAAGCCGGGCTCTGGTCATTCGACGGCATGCCGCATCGAGTGGTCATGCTCGATCGCCTGCGCGATGCCCCGAAAACCGGACACCTGACCGGCGAGACGAAGAAGGCTGACGCACTCAACTCCCTTTTCGACCGGCTGCCCGAGGACACGATCCTCTGCATCACCATGGTGGCCACGCCGCAGGACTTGCTGGAAGGGCACCTGGAACAGCTGTCGAAGAAGGCCGTAGGCGACACCCAAGCCTCCGCCCACACCCGCGCCGACGTTGAAGAGGCCCGGAAACTCCTGGGGCGTAAGCACAAGATGTATCGAGCCAGCGTTGCCTTTTACCTGCGCGGCGCCGACAGGGCTCAACTGGAAACCCGGACCACCCAGTTGAACAACGCCCTTCTGGGCGCCGGCATGCTACCGGTCCAGCCTCAGGACGAAGTCGCACCGCTCAACAGCTATCTGCGCTGGCTACCCTGCAATTTCGACCCGAATGAGTCGCGAGCCATGGACTGGTATGTGCAGATGATGTTCGTCCAGCACATCGCGAACCTCGCCCCTATCTGGGGGCGTTCCACTGGTACTGGGCGTCCCGGCATCACGCTGTTCAACCGAGGCGGCGCGCCCCTCACCTTCGACCCCTTGAACCGTCTCGACCGACAGATGAACGCTCACCTGTTCCTGTTCGGCCCGACTGGTGCCGGTAAGTCAGCCACAGCCACCAACATCCTCTGCCAAATCACGGCGGTCTACCGGCCGCGCTTGTTTGTCGTGGAGGCGGGCAATAGCTTCGGCTTGCTAGGCGAGTTCGCGAAGCGACTGGGCTTGACCGTCAACCGCGTCCGCCTCGCTCCAGGTTCTGGCGTCAGCCTGGCCCCATTTGCCGATGCCATCCAGCTGGTGGAACGACCCGACAAGGCGAAGGTGTTAAACCCGGAGGACCTCGAAGCATCCGACGCGCACCTGGCAAGCGCCCTGGACGGTACAGAAGACGAACAGCGCGACATCCTCGGTGAACTGGAGATCACGGCCCGCTTGATGATCACCGGCGGCGAGCCTAACGAGGACGCCAGGATGACGCGTGCGGACCGCAGCGCGATCCGCCAGTGCATCCTGGACGCCGCGGCGACATGCTCGACGGCGAACCGGGTTGTCTTGACCGAAGACGTGCGTGACGCCCTGAAAGCCATGGCTGCGGATGAATCCATCCCGGAGAGCCGTCGAAATCGCTTCATGGAGATGGCTGAGGCCATGCAGATTTTCTGCATGGGCACGGAAGGCGAAATGTTCAACCGCGAGGGAACGCCCTGGCCCGAGGCCGATATCACCATCGTCGACCTGGCAACCTACGCTCGGGAGGGTTACCAGGCGCAGATGGCCATCTCCTACATCTCGCTCCTCAACACGGTGAACAACATCGCTGAGCGCGACCAATTCAAGGGCCGCCCACTGATCTTCTTCACCGACGAAGGCCACATCCAGTTGAAGGTCCCGCTGCTGTCGCCTTATGCGGTGAAAATTACGAAAATGTGGAGGAAGCTCGGGGCCTGGTTCTGGATGGCCACCCAGAACGTCGACGACGTGCCCCCCGAGGCCTCTGCCCTGCTCAACATGATCGAGTGGTGGATCTGCCTGAATATGCCGCCGGATGAGGTCGAGAAGATCGCCCGGTTCCGCGAGCTGACCCCTGCCCAGAAGACGATGATGTTGTCGGCCCGGAAAGAGAACGGCAAGTTCACCGAAGGTGTCGTTCTGGCCAAGCGCATCGAGCTGCTCTTCCGTGTGGTGCCACCCAGCCTCTATCTCGCGCTCGCAATGACCGAGCCGGAAGAGAAGAAGCAGCGCTACGACATCATGAAGGCCATCGGGTGCGACGAGCTCGGCGCTGCCCTAGAGGTATCAGCCGACCTGGACCGCAAGCGCGGCATTACCCCCTACCCCATCACATTTTCTGCAACAGCGAAGGCCGCGGAGCGCCAGGCATGAGAATTCTCAATTCCCTGACCCAGAACCTGATCGAAAACCTGACCCAGCTGCTCAAACATCCTGGGCAAGAAGCCCTGCAGACTCTTGAAGTGTGCGCCCCCGTGCTTATCGATGAGCTGCAGCAGATCAAAGAGCGTGCGGTGGATCGTCGCGATATTGGTCCGCAGATCCAGGCCGCCCTGGACGAGTGGCTGCAGCAACATCCCCTGCCGGAAAAAGCCCAGGAGGCCTTGATCGAGGCCCTTCGCCGGCAATCCCTGATTCCACCAGTGCCCCCTTCGGGGACAGAGAAATGAGAGACCGTAATATCCGCTCGATCTACGTTCTTCTTGGAATTGGGGGCGCCCTAGGGCTACTCGTCAGCGCCATCGGCGTACTCCTGACTCAGACCTGGTCATTGTCATCATCGGCACCAAGCGGCCCCTGGTTGTATGGCTCACCTACAGCCAGATGGACGATCACGGAGTACGCGGACCTTGAGTGCCCCTACTGCAGAACCTATACACCTCAGCTGAAACAGTGGGTGGGCCAGCAGCCAGACGTGAACCTCAGATGGCATCACTTCCCGCTGCAGATACATGGTGGTGCAGCACTGCACGAAGCTCGGCTCGTGCAGTGCGCAGGCAAGCTCGGGGGGGCGGCAACCTTCTGGAGCGCCATAGACCAGGTGCTCACGCATACGGGCAGCAACGGCCAGGGGATTCCCAGTGATTTCGCGATACAGGGACTCGGCAACCCCAATTCGAAGGTCAACCTCGAGCTCTGTGCAAACAGCAACGAAACAGCCCTACTGATCGAACAGGAGCGCTTCGAAGCTCAGCAGAAGGGAATTCAGGCTACTCCAACCCTGGAAATCACCGACAACAGAACCGGGCGCTCCCTGAGACTTGAAGGCCCAGCAGATGGCGCCACGTTGCTGTCTGCGATGGATAGGCTGGCGAACCAGGAGATGAACTCAGGTACGTCGACCAGGTGACGAAGAAAATGCCCGTCCCTGGGATAACTATTTCCTGCTGCGCCCCCCCCATCAGTTCCGGTCTCCTGCACCTGACCAACTACCAGGTGCAGCACCATGCTCAACTTCTCACGAATCGGCCGTTGGCGCGCCGTAGCGGTGCTCTGCGGAGCCATCGCCACAGGCACCACTCACGCCGAAACCTGGGTCATCACTGACTCAGCGCATCCAGTCACCCTGCCTGCAGGCGCCGGCATTCGGCTAATTCAGCTGGATGAACAGCAGCACCTCGAGGAGCAGCTTTCGCGCTTGCTTCCGGCCAACCCTCAACAAGCCGCTACAGCTGCACAGAAGGTCCTGAGCGGCCCGGAAGGTGCACGCATCCAGCGGGACCTGCTCAAGGCACAGCAAGGCGTCACAGATGCGTGGAGTGTGGGAGTCGAGAAGCTGCCTGCAGTGGTAGTCGACCGCAAGTACGTCGTCTATGGCCAACCGAATGTTGCCCTAGCCCTGCAGGCTATCGAACACGCGAGGGGTACGCGATGAAAAACTCCCCTGTTCGCCTCTTGGCTGCGGCAATCGCTACCTGTGCATCGTTCTCCACGTCGGCCGCGATCAACTCAGCCGCGATCATCAGCTCGTCGCTATCCCCCGACTGCCTCGAGTACAAAGTCGTTGGGATTTGCTACTGGCTGTTCTGCACCCCCTACGGCTGCAAGGTCAGAACCTCCACCAAGGTTCGTCACTACATCCCTGACGTCGTGGTCTCTGCTTACGCCAACACCGGCGACAACCCCTGGACTGAGATGAGTTCGCTCGGCATGCCCAATGCGTCTGCGCAGGCCGGTAACGATGGCACCACGAACCACAACAACGAGAACAACAACATCAAGTTCAAGGAGGCAGATGTCATCGGCCACCCAGGTGGCTCCCTCTTCAGCAGATTTGCCAGCGCCTCGGGATACGCATGCAAGGGGGCTACCACTCCCTTCATGCCCTACATGCTCAGCACGCTGGATACGATTGCCTGGCGATACGGCATTCCAGAGTCGGTCTATCCGGAATCGCTCACTCCGGGGATGCGGGAGGTCGGCGGAATGCTTTCTGGCGACCTCTGGGGCAGTGTCTATCCACGCAGTGGCTTCCTGCACCAGAGTGACGACTACAAGGCCGGCGCGGTAATCGCTCAGCGAGCAGGCGATGTCACCACGCGCTACGGCCAACCCCATCTGTATATGCCCATCCGTGCCACACCAGAAGAAGGCTATTGGCCCGCCGGCGAGCTCCTCGAGGGCGATGCCACCACTGGCAAGTGGCAGGAACTGACTCCGACGCTGTCGACGACGTGCGCGGTGTTCCCCAACAGCGGTCCGCAAGTTCAGGCCGAAGACGAAGCCTACGCCTGGGCGCTGTGGCGCCCCTATTCCTGCTGTCAGCGTCGCGGCCAAACATTCCTTGGCAGCACCGACTTCCAATGAGCCTCAGCCTCTGGAGCAACCATATGAAACGCATTACCCAAGCAATTGGAATCGCTCTCAGCATGAGCAGTACCGTGGCACTCGCCGTTGACCCCATCAAAGTTGAGTCGCAAGGCAGCGTGATCGGAGACGACGTGCTGTACAGCATCGGAGGCGGAAGCGCAGTCACGATGGGCAGCGCTGGACAGATGGAGAGCATCACAGTGGGCGCCGGCTGGCAGAACAATCTGGTCTGCGGAAACATGGATCTGAGCAACACCCTGGAGAACCAGCTGAACGGCGCTACCCAGGGTTTCCAGAACATCATGGGTTCCGTCATCCAGAACGCTACCGGCGCGGTCTCATCCCTGCCGGCGCTCATCCTGCAGCGCGCCAATCCAGCACTCTACAACCTGCTTACCAACGGCATCCTGCAGGCGCGCCTGGACTACGATCGGTCGAAGGGTACTTGCCGCGCGCTGGCTGAGCGCATGGCAGATATTGCGGGCGGCCAAATGGGATGGGGTAAGGTCGCCGAGGGCCAGAAGATGGGCCAGGCGCTGACCGGAAACTCGGACGCTGTGGCGGTAGTGGAGAAGACGGAAAGCGCCCCGGGCAACTCTGGAGTTACCTGGGTGGGTGGCAGCCAGGCAGGTGGTTCGGGCCAACAGCCGATCAAGGTCGTCAGCGATGTAACCAAGGCTGGCTACAACCTGCTCAACAACCGACCAGTCACCGACACGTCGAGCATCCCGACTGATAGCTGCTCCAATGGCCTCGTATGCGGCTACTGGGAATCGCCAGGGCAAGCAGCCGAGTTCGCAAACCGAGTGCTGGGCGAGCAGCAGATCCAGACATGTGAAGGCTGTGCCAGCGCGTCGACGCCTGGTGTCGGTCTCACGCCGCTGATCCAGGAAACCTACGATACGAAGATCGAGGCCCTTCAGGAGCTCCTGAAGCCGGGGACCACCATCACCGCCGAAAAGCTGAGGAAAGCCAGTAGCGATTCGCTGCCGGTGACCCGCGGCGTGATCATGGCGTTGCGTGATGAGCGCGACCAGGCAGTGCTCGCACAACGTCTGGCATCGGAAGTATCGCTCTCCGAGATCCTCGGTAAGTCGCTCATGCTGATGCGGATCCTGATCTCCGGCGCGAAGGAGTCGAACGTCGCGGCCAACTCGCTCGCGGTCGACCAGGTCAACAAGCAGACCGAGACGCTGCAGAAGGAGATCGACAACCTGAAGATGGAGCTGGACATGCGCCGCGAGCTCGCCAAGAACTCGCCGATGGCCATCGTCGAGCGCGGCCAATCTCGCGCCGAAAACTCCAGAGCGGTGCTTCCTGGAGCTCCTGAAACCGATCGCCTGCAGCAGCTGCAGAAACCCGCGACCAAGGAGTGAGCCTGATGGACCAGCAAATCACCAAAAAGGCCGGACTGCTCAAGGGGATGGCCATCAGTCTGGCGTTCACCTTGGGCCTCATCCTGGTGAGCATCGTGCTCAGCATGATCGTCATCAACCACCTGGGCGGCGTAGAGCTCTGGCTGAACTGGCGACAAGACAACTATCTGTGGCTGCTGGCCTGGAGGATCTGTCTCTACGTGATGCTCGCCACCTTCTGGTTGAAGTTGAAGAGCCGAATGCCCCCTCTTGAGGATGGCCCAACCAGGAACCGCGTGCTTCGCATCGAGCTCCTGGTAGCGTTCCTTGCTGTGATCATCGAACTCGTGAAAGCCCCGGTAAGCTGGGGTGACCTGCTATGACCCTCTACACCAACGATTACCTTGAGTATTACCTCACGCTGGTCGGCTGGATCATCAACAACGGCATCTGGAACATGATCTCGGACACCGGCCTGTTCGCCCTTCCCTTTCTGATCATCATCGTCCGGGAATGGCTGAAGGTTCGCGGGGAAGGGGCCGACGAAGGCAACAAGGGTGTCCTGTCCCTCGCCCGCATCGAGACGCAGATCTACGTCGGATACGTGGTGGTCTGCCTCGGGGGGATTCCCACGGTGTCGGTGGGGCTGGACACCATCCAGTTCGACCAGGAACGCGCCCAGCAGTGCCAAGTCACCTTGCCGAAGCCAGCTGACACCGGCTGGAACACCACATTCAGTTCGATAGCTGGCAAGAGCGCGGAGCTCCCAATCTGGTGGGCTTTCATGCACGCGCTCTCCAAGGGCTTCACGAACGGCGCTATCGCTGCCATTCCCTGTGGCACAGACCTTCGCCAGATGCGCATGGATGTCGACTCGACGCGGATCAACAACCCACTCCTCGCCCAGGAGGTGGCGGACTTCACCCATGACTGCTTCGGCCCCTCGCGCGCGCGGCTGTTCATGAGGCAACCAGAGCTCGGCTCCATCGCCGAAGACAAGAAAGCGCTCCAGGACCTCAACTGGATCGGTTCGCACTACTTCCTGACCAACAATGGGTACTACGATACCGATTACTCGAGGACGCCCCGTGCGGCGTGGCCATATGACTCCCAGCGTGATGCCGGCATGCCGGAGGTTACAGGCGGAGGCGGCTATCCCAAATGCAAGCAGTGGTGGTCCGACAGTAGCATCGGTCTACGCGATCGGCTGAAGGCCCAGGTCGATCCGGACCTGCTGACCCAGTTTCTCGGATGGGCAAAGTGGTTGTCGCAGGATGAGGTAACTGACTCGCTGATTCGACAGCTGGTGTCACCTTCCAACCAGGTCAATGGAGATGTCTATACCGACTACGGCGGCCAAGTAGGCGGTACCCTTTGGAATGGGCTCTCTCGAGCGGGCGGCACTTTCGGCGTTGCACTCGGTTCCCTGGCCTACTTCCCTGCAATGGACATGGTTCGTCAGGCACTTCCCATGGTGATGGCATTCTTAAAGATGGCCATGGTTATTTGCATGCCAATTGTTTTGATAATTGGCTCGTATCAGTTAAAAGTTGCAATGACCATGTCAGTAGTATTTTTTGCGATGATCTTCGTCGACTTTTGGTTTCAATTGGCAAGGTGGCTGGACAGCACCATTCTCGATGCATTATACGGCTCCGGCTCACCCCACTTGTCACTTGACCCAGTAATGGGAATAAATACTGCAACTCAAGATGCAATCTTGAACTTCGTTATGGGCGCAATGTTTATAGTTTTGCCTATGCTCTGGATCACAGCGCTTGGCTGGACCGGTGTTTCCGTCGGAAACATGATAGCCGGACTCGAGAAGGGAACTGCCGCAGTACATAGAGCTGGTGGCAAAGGTGGTGAGATGGTGGAAAACACCGTTAAACGATAACTCAATTAAGGCGCCCTAATCAGGCGCCTTAATTTTGATGAGGGTACTCACCGTCAACGTTTCCGTAACAGTCCAGCTCACGACCGTATACGTCTCGACTATTGAGAGCACTCGAGCCCTCTGCGGCTGAACTCTTCTTGGCTGAGCCACCGAGTTTGCTGAGGGCAAGGAAGGCTAGCCCGAAGCAAACAAGGCTCAACACGGCACCTGCAATCCACGTGAAGGACTTAACCAGCAGGAGCGTGAGAACTACGGCAAAACAAGCCCTTTTCACCCAGCGCAGGAGCGGGTTGCGGTCGGCAAGGAAAAACCGCAGTGCGCTACCCAAGCTGAAGCCCAGCTGGCTGGCAAACCCTTTTGTCACTGCAGTCATGGTCGTTCTCCTCGCCTTCGGGAAGGCACCGTGATATCAGATATACGCCGTTTTTTGCATTCCCGCAAGCATCATGGCATAAAACGCCATACCAATCTTTACCCGGAGATCGTCATGGCCACCCATAACGTCGTAGTGCCTCAGCCCATGGAGAAATTCATCGATGACCTCGTGAGCGAAGGTCGGTACCAGAATTTCAGCGAAGTCGTCCGCGCCGGCTTACGTCTGCTCCTCGAGCGCGAGGCGGAAGAGTCAGCCAAGCTCGTTGCGCTACGCAACGCAACGTCAAGCGGCATCATGCAACTAGAGGCCGGCCAGTTCGTCGAGATTGCATCCGATGCTGAGCTCGAGCAGTACCTGGAGGAACTGGGCCAACTGGCGAGCACGAATCAGTGAGCTCGCCTGCATATCGCTTGTCCCTCGACGCTCAAACCGACCTGATCGACATCCTCCGCTACACCCACGCGAAATTTGGCGAGAATGCAAGGCGTCGCTACCAGAGCCTCATTCGAACTGCCTTCGTATCTGTTGCTGCTGAGCCTGAGCGAATCGGCAGCCTTGATCGCAAGCAGTTAGCAGTGGGCCTGCGCAGCCTGCACTTACTTTACTGCCGCGCCGAGTCGCACAACGGCCGCGTAGATCGGCCCCGGCATGTCGTTTTCTACAGGGTTGGTAGTGACCAGGTCGTTGAGATTATCCGTATTCTTCACGACGCAATGGAGGTTGAGAGACACCTGCAGCAGGTCCCCGCAGGCTAAATGGCCCAAATGGCTAAATGGGCGTGAATGGATAATGGAATGGTTCACAAGGGTAAAAGCCCTACCCGAAAGGGCCGCTTCCAGCGGGGAAATGGCCCGCCTTAACTTACTCACTCAAAAAAATGTCCGAACTTATAGAAAGCATCCTTCATTTCATTATCGAACACCAAGACGCCTTTGGCGAAGGGATTCTAAAACTAGCAGGCTCCGTAATAGCTGGATATATAGTATTTCGAATAAAAACTATCTGGCGCTGGATTAGAGCTAGATCCAAAAGAAAATCTGCCGCACAGCACAAAGCCGCCCATCACGCCCAGACCAGAAAAGTGCGCCCACCTAAGTTCCAAGCCGAACAAGTTGGACAGAACCTTGTTCTGTCATCCGGCCCAATCAACAAACCAATCAAAAGCGAGCTAACCTTTAAGATAGAGAACATTGGAGGCCATGCTGATGACGTCACCATAGTTAACTCACATACAACTGACATAGTCAGACTTGGCCGCATGAGACAGGGAGCGTCAAAAACCTTCACACTCAATCTCATGAAGCCCCGCTTCTCTAGCGCAATACCAGGGTCGCTATCTTTCTTTATTCAATGCGATGACAGTGAAGGAGAACCTGTACAACCCAACATTCATGGATCGATACAAGAAGACAGAAAATTTCATCTAGAGTGAGAACTATAGTGCCCCAAATATCACAGCAGGAATACGACGCTCAGGCGCAGTATCATAGAAGGCGATTAGAAGAAATCGCAGATAGAATTGGAGAGCTAGCGAAGCAAAACAAAGCGATACAAGGAAATCCCATCTATGACTCGTTGGAAAAAGACAGGGTTCGTCACGTTGAAGCTCTGAAAGAGCTTGATAGGAAAATCAGTGATATCACTTTGCCCCAAAATCCGCACACATCGGGATAACGCTTTCCCATAGATGGCACCGTGCCATTTGAAGGAAAACGCCGCTCCATGCACACGCTTTGGAGCAACGCATGTCCCTCCTCGCCTGGCTCAGCCGGAAACCAAAATCCGATGAGCCACCGTCAGAAGCCTCCCCGCGGGGCTTCCACTTACCCGCGCGCGCCTCTGACCTCTTGAGCCTGCCTCGCCGACAGCAGCTCCTGGAGAACATCTGGCGCCGTGCTTCGCTGTCACGCCAGCAGTACGACGCCCTCTACCGACAACCGCTTGAGCGCTTCGCCGAGCTGGTCCAATTGCTCCCTGCCTCGGAGAACCACCACCATGCCCATCTTGGTGGCCTACTGGATCACGGCCTGGAAATCGTCGCATACGCCCTCAAAATCAGGCAGACCTACCTCCTCCCGATCGGAGCTCCGCCGGAGTCCCAGTCAGCGCAAGCGGAAGCCTGGTCTGCAGCAGCGGCCTACGGGGCGTTGATCCACGACCTCGGGAAGATCGCCGTCGACGTGATCGTCGAACTGCAGGGCGGCGGGACGTGGCACCCCTGGCACGGTCCGATCACCAAGCCTTACCGTTTCCGATATGTGAAAGGCCGTGAATACCAGCTGCACGGAGCTGCCTCAGCGCTCATCTATGCGCAGATCCTCGACAAGGGCATCCTGGACTGGCTCAGCGGATTTCCCGAACTCTGGAAGCCACTGATCTACCTGCTCGCTGGCCAGTACGAGAACGCTGGCATCCTGGGAGAAATCGTCGTGAAGGCTGACTCAGCCTCCGTCGCTCAGGAACTCGGCGGCAATCCCGACCGCGCGCTGGCAGCGCCCAAACAGTCACTGCAGCGGCAACTGGCGGAAGGGCTGCGCTACCTGGTGCGTGAGAAGTTCAAGCTGAACCACCCTGATGGCCCTGCCGATGGCTGGCTGGCCCAGGATGCGTTGTGGCTCGTCAGCAAACCAGCGGCTGATCAGCTTCGAGCTTACCTTCTAGCCCAGGGCATTGAGGGTATCCCCAGTTCGAATGCCCCGTTCTTCAACATGCTCCAGGACCAGGCTGTTATTCAGACAAACTCCCAGGACAAGGCAATCTGGAAGGCTACCGTCGACAACGGGCGTGGCTGGAAGAACACCTTCACGATGCTGAAAATCGCGCCCGCCTTGATCTGGCCAGACACAAAAGAACGGCCGGAGCCTTACGTGGGAAGCCTCACCCTGGAACACGAGGACAGCAGCTCCGCTACCGCGGACGAAACTACCTGCAGGATCCCAGACGACCCCCTCCAGCCTGCTACCGAAGGCGAAGTAACTGGCGAGCAATCCCCTCCGCCGGCACCACGTAGAAAAACTGTACAGCAGGCTCCCAGCGATGCGTCAAATATCCGTCCATCTGAAGTGGACGAATTATTGTCACTATTTGGTAATATCACCGCGCCATCAGAAGAGCTAGACAATAGCCCCGGCCGAACGGCCGCTCCAACCAAGCCAATGGAATACCAGGAGCAGGCTCAAGACTCTTCCGAGACCCCTGTTGGGTCTCCTGCACCAGAAGACATGAATGCAATGCCTACCAGTAGCCACTCACTGGGACAGGGATTCGTTGCCTGGCTGAAAGCAGGGATCGCTTCCCATCGAATCATCATCAACGATGCCAAGGCCCTCGTTCACACGGCCGATGGCACCGCAATGCTCGTCACACCGGGGATTTTCAAACGCTATGTGCTCGAGCACCCCGATCTGGAAAGGCAGGCGACAGCGCAGGGAGTGAAATCCTGGCAGCTGGTCCAACGAGCATTTGAGAAAGAGAAGCTGCACCGAAAGACTGCGAAGAGCCTGAACATCTGGACCTTCGATGTAGTCGGCCCACGCAAGTCCAAGCAACTGCGCGGCTACCTGCTCCGGGACCCGCATGCAGTGTTCAATGAGGTCCCGTTCGACAACCCGAGCCTGGCCCTTCAACAGGAGGGGACCACGCAATGAAGCCTATCGAGCTGGCCGAGGAGTACATACTCGACCACGATCTGCGCAATGCAAGCGCCAAGATCTACAAAGCGGCCATGAAGGCGCTAGAGCGTTTCTTCGGGCCGGCAGTCGACGTCACAACCATTGAACGTCGGCAGATCCTGGCCTGGCGCAACAAAGTCCTCGATGGCGGGCTATCCAAAAGAAGCTGGAATACGTACTCCAACCATCTGCGCACCATCTGGGGATATGCGATCGAACACGGCATATTGCCGGAGGCAATGGTCAATCCATTCAAGAAAACGACTGTCGTGGCTCCGAAGCGTCCCAGCAAGATCGTCGCCGGCGAGGCGATTCACCGAGCCCGACGCTGGCTCATGTCTCTTGCAGATGAAGAGTTCTGCACTGGAGAGCGCAGCCGAATCACGCCGGCTTGGTTCTGGCTAGCCACCTTCGAGATGTTCTACTACACCGGGATCCGCCTGAACGCCCTCCTCTGCCTACGCCTGCAGGACGTGGATTGGGAAAACCAGCTAATTTTGGTGCGAGGCGAGACCGAAAAAACCCACCGCGAATTCCGAGTCCCGATTGTCGAAGGCCTGGCGCCCCACATTCGCCGACTGCTGCTCGAGGCCGAGCGCCTTGGCTTCACGCCGAAGGATCAACTGTTCAACGTCAACCGATTCTCACCGCATTACAAACGCGCTGACATGAACTCCGACCAGGTCGAAGCGATGTATAAAAAGCTGATCGACAAGCTCGGTGTCAGGATGACGCCTCACCGATTCCGGCACACGCTGGCGACCGACCTGATGAAGCAGCCAGAAAGGAACATTCACCTTACGAAAAGCCTGCTGAACCACTCGAACATCGCCACGACGATGAGCTACATCGAGGCCGACTACGACCACATGCGGGAGGTGCTACACGAACGCAGCTTGCATCAGGGCGCCCTACAGCTGGTTCGGCACGCTGACGAAACCGGCGCACCAGGGGCCAGCGAGCCGCAGGTTCGAGAGCTTGACTCGACAGAGCAAGTCCAGCTCGAACACGGCCGAGCCGTTCCCGTGGACCCAGCCACCCAGGAGTTGGCAGCCGCGCTGATGCAGTTGAAGTTCGACCGGGCAGGTACGGAGCCATCCTTGCCGCCCGAAGAATTGTTCGCGCCTAGTTTGCTCTTCACCATCATGTCGAGCACTGCTACAACGCCCTATTCTCGAACTGGCACAGGAGGAAGCTCTACGCGATTCGCGGCAAGAGCCTCGCCATAGCTCAGTGAACCGACGAATGGCAAAGCGCCATCACTAACGGTCGCTTACGTCCCGTCTCATAAGAAACCTGACGCAGATTCTGGTGCTTGAAATATGGCGCCAGGCCTTTGGCTGCGCGGATTTCGCCCAATCAGATCGCCTGCAGCAATGCCGCACCAGCGAAGCTGCCTTACGCCCAAATAGCTGATTTCACTGGCCCAGGAACGAAAAAGCCCGCCTTAGAAGGCGGGCTATTTCATATTGACATCACAGGGGGAGCGAGCCTAAGGTTCGCTCCAGACGGCTGCAAGACTAGAAATCTGGCTGGCAAGCCCCCCTTCCTAGTACCGCACAACCGCTGCGAAAGTGGTGGGTCGTGTAGGATTCGAACCTACGACCAATTGGTTAAAAGCCAACTGCTCTACCGACTGAGCTAACGACCCAAATTTGGTCGGGGTAGAGAGATTCGAACTCCCGACATCCTGCTCCCAAAGCAGGCGCGCTACCGGACTGCGCTATACCCCGCTTGGAAGTTGGCTCCGCGACCTGGACTCGAACCAGGGACCCAATGATTAACAGTCATTTGCTCTACCGACTGAGCTATCGCGGAACGACGAGCCTTCCAATCCCTTCTACGCTTCCGGTTTCACCGGATTCCCGTATCAGAGGCGCGCCATTTTACGTATATCGAAACGTCTGTCAACACTCTGATCCAAAAAGTTTTTCTCTGCTTTGCAGGGGCGCAGGCGGATTGCTATATCTGCATGAATGACATGAGTGATCACCGCGGGTGTAACGGACCGATCACGGACAGGAAGGCCATGAGCACCAAGGACACTCCTCCGCCCTCGTCGATCGCCAGCCGCATGATCCAGCCGCGGTTCGGCGAGCTGGTGCAAGTCTGTCGCCAGTTGGTGATGAACCGGCTGGCCGAGCTGCTCGGCAATGTCTTTTCCCAGGTCGACGACACACTGTTCGAGGGTGCCGAAAAGGCCGAGAACAATCAGGTCCAGGCGCTGTTCTTCGATGCCATGAGGGAAATCCGCAAGGAACGGCCGGCACTCGAGCGCTTCTATCACCAGCGCATCGCTCAGGGGCTGAGCGACTTCCTCGAAGGCCGGTTGCCGGCAGACGATCCCTATGAAGAGCTGGATGCCGACCATCTGACGCTGGTCGAACACGACGAATATGAAGAGACCCTGCTCATCATCAATATGGTGAACCAGGTAAAGGCGCAATGCGTCCAGCCACTGTTCGCCCTTGGCCAACGCCTGGCGCTGCTCAACAACGGCAGCAAGATCGGCGAGGACCGCAACCCCTTCGGCCCCCAGGCCATTGTCCGGGCCTATAGCGAGACCCTGGCGCAGGCCGCTTTTCCGCTGCGCGTCAAAACCATCCTTTATGTCCTGTTCGAACAGCAGGTGATGCAACACCTGGCGCCGCTCTACGAACAGCTCAACCAGCGCCTGGCCGACGCAGGTATCCTGCCGAACCTCAAGTACCGCGCCCCCGACGACCGCCCCGCTCCGGCAGCGCGGCCCGCCACTCCCGAGAAAGACACGGCACCGCCCTTGCAGCCACACCACTACGATATCGGTGACCTGCCGGACCTCCCGCCGGCCGACCGCAACGCCCTGTTCGGTGGGCTGGCCGTCCTGTTGGCCGAACACCGCCGGCGCGGCGACAAGGCCACGCTGTTCGGCAACAGCCACAGCATCGCCAGCTTCGGTCCCTCCTCCGACGCCGCTACCACGACCTACAGCGCCAGGGAGTTGCTCGAAGCGCTGAACCGCCTGCAACGCGAGTCCGCCCAGGAACTGGCCCAGCGCCTGCGCCAACCGCAGCCGGTAGAGGCTCTGAAAGCCGACCTGCAGCGCCAGTTGGAGGCCGGCGCCGCATACCCGGCCAATACCCGCCTGACCGACCAGGAGGCCGACGTCATCGACCTGGTGGGCATGGTCTTCGACTTCATTCTCGACGACGAAAACCTGCCCGACAGTTGCAAGACCACCCTCTCCCACCTGCACACGCCCTATCTGAAGGTCGCCCTGCTGGACAAGCAGCTGTTCACCCAGCACCACCATCCCGCGCGCAAACTGCTCAACGCGATGGCCCAGGCCGGCGTGATCTACGGTGGCGAGGATGAGGAGCGCAGCCTGCTGGCGAAGATGCACTGGGTCGTGGAACAGATAGTCCAGGGTTTCGTCGGCGACTTCAGCCTGTTCGACGCGCTGCTGGGCGAGTTCAACGAGTACGTCGCCAACCTGCGGCAGAAGGTGGAGCTGCGCGAGCGGCGCGCGATGGAAGCGGCGCGCGGACGCGACCGTTTATTGGCTGCCCGCGAGCAGGCACTGGAAGTCATTGCCGGCATCACCGGAGGACGCGACCTGCCGCCCCTGGTGCGCAACTTCCTCGAACTCAGCTGGTGCGATGCGCTGACCTTCATTGCATTGCGCGCCGGCGAGCACAGCGACGAGTGGAAGCGCGCCTGCGAGGTGGGCGAGCAACTGGCCTGGAGCGTCACCCCGCTGGACGCGGCGGGACGCGAGCATCTGCAGGCGCTGCGTCTCGGTCTTCTGGATGAGCTGCGCAAGGGGCTGGAGCTGCTCGGTGGTTACCATGAGGATGGCATCCGCCGTCTGCTGCTGGACCTGGTCGCTTGCCAGCACGCGATCCAGACCCAGCAGCCGCAAGTCGCGGCGCAATTCCGCCAGGACCTGCCGGAAAGCCCGCTGGGCGTCATGCTTGGCGCGGAAGTCCACAGCCTCGACCTGAGCGCCGGAGAGCCCCTGCCCGAGCGTGTGCGCGAGCTGATCAAGGAACTGGCTCAGGTGGAGTTCGGCACCTGGTTCGAGTTTCGCGACGTCACGCCGCCCCGTCGGCTCAAGCTGTCGTGGTTCAGCCCGACCACTCGCAACTATATGTTCGTCGATCAAACCGGCCAGCGCGTGGCCGTCAAACCGTTGGTGCAGTTGGCGCGGGAAATCGAGTCTGGCACGGTTCGCCTGATCCCCGTGGAGCATGTCGTCCCGCTGATGGATCGCGCACTGAATGCGATCTACCGGGTCCTGCAACGCATTACCGGGCGCGCCCCGGCACAACACTGAGGAACACTCGATGGGAGAACGTCGCCAGCACAACCGGCAGCAGACCGGGCTGACCGTGGAGGTCTTCGACCGCCACTCCGGGCGCAGTCTCGGACGCCTTGCCGATCTGTCCAGCGAAGGCTTCATGCTCTGCGGTGTGGGCGTGCCGGACGTCGATTCGGTCTGGGACTGCCGGCTCGTGCCGGCGCCACCGCTGGATGAGATCGGCGAGATCCACCTGGGCGCCGACTGCCTGTGGAGCCGCGCGGGCGTCGACGGCCAACTGGGCTGGGCGGGCTTCCACATCATCGATATCGCCGAGGATCAGGCCGATCTGATCGAGCAGTTGCTGGTCATGCTCCGTGGCGCCCGCGAGACCGGCTGATTCGACGTTCTGTAGGAGCGAGCTTGCTCGCGCCCCCTGGCCCACTGCAGAGTTTGTTCGCGAGCAAGCTCGCTCCTACGCAAAGCCATGAAAAAGCCCGCCAATTGGCGGGCTTTTTCATGGGGTTTGGATCAGGAGAAGACGATCTCGTCGTTCTCCACCTTGGCGTGGATCTGCGTGCCAGGGTTGAACTTGCCGGCGAGGATCAGTTGCGCCAGCGGGTTCTCGATCCAGCGCTGGATCGCACGCTTGAGTGGCCGCGCGCCATACACCGGGTCGAAGCCGACGGCGATCAGCTTGTCCATCG
Source organism: Pseudomonas sp. MT3 (assembly GCF_054720805.1). Lineage (NCBI taxonomy): Bacteria > Pseudomonadati > Pseudomonadota > Gammaproteobacteria > Pseudomonadales > Pseudomonadaceae > Pseudomonas > Pseudomonas sp. MT3. Next base: position 143,268 of record NZ_JBTVPY010000006.1, on the reverse strand, counting down.
CCTCGCGACTCAGCTCCAGGCTCAGCTCGCGCTCGGCCAGGCGCTTGCGCAGACGGCCCATCTGGATCTCGGCGATCCCGGCGATCTGCTCGCGGGCCAACGGTTCGAAGACCACCACTTCGTCGATCCGGTTGATGAACTCCGGACGGAAGTGCGAGTTCACCGCGTCCATGACTGCCGCATGCTGGGCTTCGCGGTCGCCGACCAGCTCCTGGATCTGCGCCGAGCCGAGGTTCGAGGTCATCACCACCACGGTGTTGCGGAAGTCCACGGTGCGCCCGTGGCTGTCGGTCAGGCGGCCGTCTTCGAGCACCTGCAGCAGGATGTTGAAGACGTCCGGGTGGGCTTTCTCCACCTCGTCCATCAGCACCACGGAGTACGGCTTGCGGCGTACGGCCTCGGTCAGGTAGCCGCCCTCTTCGTAGCCGACGTAGCCCGGCGGGGCGCCGATCAGGCGAGCCACGGAGTGTTTCTCCATGAACTCCGACATGTCGATGCGCACCAGCGCTTCCTCGGTGTCGAAGAGGAACTCGGCCAGCGCCTTGCACAGCTCGGTCTTGCCCACCCCGGTCGGGCCGAGGAAGAGGAACGAGCCGCTGGGACGGTTCGGATCGGCAAGGCCCGCGCGGGAACGGCGCACGGCGTTGGATACGGCCACCACGGCCTCGTGCTGGCCGATGACGCGCTTGTGCAGTTCGTCTTCCATGCGCAGCAGCTTCTCGCGCTCGCCTTCGAGCATCTTGGACACCGGGATGCCGGTCCACTTGGCGACGACCTCGGCGATTTCCTCGTCCGTCACCTTGTTGCGCAGCAGTTGCTTCTCGGTCTGGCCGTGCTGGTCGACCATCTGCAGGCTGCGTTCCAGGTCCGGGATGGTCTGGTACTGGATGCGCGCCATGCTTTCCAGGTCGCCCTTGCGCCGGGCCGTTTCCATTTCCTGCTTGGCCTGCTCGATCTTCTGCTGGATCTGCGCGGAACCCTGGACCTCGGCTTTCTCCGACTTCCAGATTTCCTCGAGGTCGGCGTACTCGCGCTCGAGCTTGGCGATGTCTTCTTCCAGCTTGGCGAGGCGCTTCTTGGTGGCCTCGTCGTCTTCCTTCTTCAGCGCCTCGCGCTCGATCTTCAGCTGGATCAGGCGGCGGTCCAGGCGATCGAGTTCCTCCGGCTTGGAGTCGATCTCCATGCGGATGCGGCTGGCGGCCTCGTCGATCAGGTCGATGGCCTTGTCCGGCAACTGGCGGTCGGTGATGTAGCGGTGGCTGAGCTTGGCCGCGGCGATGATCGCGCCGTCGGTGATGGTCACACCGTGGTGCACCTCGTAGCGCTCTTTCAGGCCACGCAGGATGGCGATGGTGTCTTCCTCGCTCGGCTCGTCCACCAGGACTTTCTGGAAGCGGCGCTCCAGCGCGGCGTCCTTCTCGATGTACTGGCGGTATTCGTCCAGGGTGGTGGCTCCGACACAGTGCAATTCACCACGGGCCAGGGCCGGCTTGAGCATGTTGCCGGCGTCCATCGCACCCTCGGCCTTGCCGGCGCCGACCATCGTGTGCAGTTCGTCGATGAACAGGATGATCCGGCCTTCCTGCTTGGACAGCTCGTTGAGCACCGCCTTCAGACGCTCCTCGAACTCGCCGCGGAACTTGGCGCCGGCGATCAGCGCGCCCATGTCCAGCGCCAGCAGGCGCTTGTCCTTCAGGCCATCGGGCACTTCGCCGTTGACGATACGCTGGGCCAGGCCCTCGACGATCGCAGTCTTGCCCACGCCGGGCTCGCCGATCAGTACCGGGTTGTTCTTGGTGCGGCGCTGCAGGACCTGGATGGTCCGGCGGATTTCGTCGTCACGGCCGATCACCGGGTCGAGCTTGCCGTCCTCGGCGCGCTTGGTCATGTCGACGGTGTACTTGTCCAGCGCCTGGCGCGACTCTTCGGCGTTCGGGTCGTTGACCGCTTCGCCGCCGCGCAGGTTGGCCACCGCGTTTTCCAGGGCCTTCCTGGACACGCCCTGGCTGCCCAGCAGCTTGCCGAGTCGGGTGTTGTCGTCCATCGCGGCCAGCAGGACCAGCTCGCTGGAGATGAACTGGTCGCCCTTCTGCTGGGCCAGGCGGTCGGCCTGGTTGAGCAGGCGCGCCAGGTCCTGCGACAGGTTCACGTCGCCGGTGGGGTTCTGGATCTTCGGCAACGTATCCAGCTCTTTATCGAGCGCGACACGCAGCGCGGGGATATCGAAGCCGACCTGCATCAGCAGGGGCTTGATCGAACCGCCCTGCTGTTCCAGCAGGGCGGAAATCAGGTGCACCGGCTCGATGGCCGGGTGGTCATGTCCAACGGCCAGGGACTGAGCATCGGAGAGTGCAAGCTGCAGCTTGCTGGTCAAACGGTCGATTCGCATGGGGTCGTCCTTCCTTTCTATAGCGAGCCGGAGCGATGGGTGCCCCTGGTCACGACAAAGCCCGCCGGGATGTCAGATAGATAAGGACGATTTTGGTCGGTTCAAGCCATTTGGCCATGACACCCGTCAGTTCGGGGCATTTGCCGGGCGTCTAGGCGAGGTTTGCCGTGGACGTTCATGGCAATACGCGTGCTCTTCGCAGGAGCAAGCTTGCTCGCTCCTACAGGAAGGCGCCGGTGCGGCCCCGGCTCAAGCGAGCCAGATCAGGCTGGCCAGGCGGCCGGTGCGGGGGTTGCGGCGGTAGGAATAGAAGCGTTCGGTGTCAGTGAAGGTGCACAGACCGCCACCGTAGACCGCCGTCACGCCCTTTGCGGCGAGGCGAATGCGCGCCAGCTCATAGATGTCGGCCATGAACCTGCCGGCATTGGCGCTGGGTACGAAGGCGCACCCGGCCTCGGCGTGATCCGCAAGGAAGGCTTCGCGTACCTCCGGACCGACCTCGAACGCCTGCGGGCCGATGGACGGCCCCAGCCAGACCAGCAGTTCATCCGGCGCACTCCCCAGGGCGTCGAGCGTGGCTTCCAGCACACCACCGGCCAGTCCGCGCCAGCCGGCATGGGCGGCGGCAACGCGGGTGCCGGCGCGGTCGCAGAACAGCGCCGGCAGACAGTCGGCGGTCATGATGCTGCAGGCGATCCCCGGCGTGGCGCTCCAGCTGGCGTCCGCCGTGGCGACGCACGACGGATCGGCCTCGACCACCGCCAGACCATGCACCTGGCTCAGCCAGGCCGGCTGACAACCCAGTTCGGCGGTCAGCCGGCGGCGATTCTCGGCGACCGCGGCCGGCTCGTCGCCGACGTGGTCGCCCAGGTTGAGGCCGTCGAAGGGTTCTGCGCTGACGCCCCCGGCACGCGTGGTCACGCAGGCGCGGACATTGGCCGGCGCCGGCCAGTCGGGCGTCAGCCAGGGGTTCATACGAAGGACTCGTTATCCTGCCGCAGCAGGCTCAGCAGCCAGGTGAAATCATCCGGCAGCGGCGATTCCCACTTCATCCGCACGTTGGTATGCGGGTGATCCAGCTCGAGAAAGCGCGCGTGCAGGGCCTGGCGCGGGAAGTCGCGCAGGGATTCGATCAGGGTCGGGCTGGCGCCCGGCGGGATGCGGAAACGCCCGCCGTAGGTCGGGTCGCCCACCAGCGGATGGCCGATATGCGTCATATGGACGCGAATCTGGTGGGTACGGCCGGTCTCCAGCTTCACCCGCACGTGGGTGTGGGCGCGGAAGCGGTCCAGCACGCGGTAATGGCTGATCGCGACCTTGCCGGCATCGACCACCGCCATCTTCTGCCGCTGCACGCCGTGACGACCGATGGGGGCATCGACGGTGCCGCCGGAAACGATCACGCCGGTGACGATGGCTTCATAGATCCGACTGACGGAACGGGCCTGCAACTGCGCCACCAGGTTGGTGTGGGCCTCGAGGGTCTTGGCCACCACCATCAGGCCGGTGGTGTCCTTGTCCAGGCGGTGCACGATGCCGGCGCGCGGCACGTTGGCCAGGTGCGGCACGTGGTGCAGCAGCGCATTGAGCAGGGTACCGTCCTGGTGGCCGGCGGCAGGGTGAACCACCAGACCGGTCGGCTTGTCGATGATCAGGATGTGGTCGTCTTCATAGACGATGTCCAGCTCGATGTCCTGGGCCTTCCACTCGCCCTGGGCCTCCAGTTCCACCTGCAGTTCCAGGCGCGAGCCGGCGTGAACGGTGTCACGCGGGCGCAGCACGGCGCCATCGACCGTCAGGCGGCCGTCCTTGATCCAGCCGGACAGGCGCGAGCGGGAGTGATCGGAGAAGAGCTGGGCGGCGACCTGGTCGAGACGCTGACCACCGAGGTCGAACGGCACTTCTGCCGCGAGTTGAATGATATCGGACATAGCGGGACACGAAGGGCGCGCGGCCTTTTGGTTCGGCTGCACGCTGTGGTTAAATACGGGGCCTTTGTCCCAGGGTAACCCCCTGGGGCGCCAATCATAACAGACGGTTGCGGCCGCGACAGCCGACCGTCCAGGGACGCAAGCCGCCATGCAAGTGAAACACCTGCTGCTGATCGCCATCCTCGCCTTCGTCACCGCCTGCTCCTCCAAGGGCGAGAAGGTGGATGAGAACCTGAGCGAAAGCCAGCTGTACCAGCAGGCCCAGGACGATCTGAACAACAAGAGCTACACCAACGCCGTGACCAAGCTGAAGGCGCTGGAGTCCCGCTATCCGTTCGGTCGTTACGCGGAACAGGCCCAGTTGGAGCTGATCTACGCCAACTACAAGAACATGGAGCCCGAGGCCGCGCGTTCCGCCGCCGAGCGTTTCATCCGCCTGCACCCGCAACACCCGAACGTCGACTACGCCTATTACCTGAAGGGCCTGGCCTCCTTCGACCAGGACCGTGGCCTGCTGGCGCGCTTCCTGCCGCTGGACATGACCAAGCGCGACCCCGGCGCCGCCCGCGACTCCTTCAACGAGTTCGCACAGCTGGTCAGCCGCTTCCCGAACAGCCGTTACGCGCCGGACGCCAAGGCGCGCATGATCTACCTGCGCAACCTGCTGGCCGCCTACGAAGTGCACGTCGGCCACTACTACCTCAAGCGCCAGGCCTATGTCGCCGCCGCCAACCGTGGCCGCTACGTGGTGGAAAACTTCCAGGAAACCCCGGCCGTCGGCGATGGCCTGGCGATCATGGTCGAAGCCTACCAGCGCCTGGGCCTGAACGACCTGGCCGATTCCAGCCTGCAGACCCTGAAGCTGAACTATCCGGACAACCCGAGCCTGAAGGACGGCCAGTTCGTCCCGCGCGAGGACGAGGCCGACAACCGCTCCTGGCTGGCCAAGGCGACCCTGGGTCTGATCGAGACCAACGACGCCCCGCCGCACATGGAAACCCAGGCGAGCAAGGACGTGATCAAGCAGTACGAGGACGCCGAACAGCAGATCCCGGCCGAGCTCAAGCCCGAAAACCAGTCCGACGTGCAGGAAGAAGAGCACGAGGCCGAAGGCAACAGCGACAGCGGTCGTTCCTGGTTCAGCTACATGACCTTCGGCATCTTCGACTGAGTGCCGAACGTCCTGGACCCCTGATCAAGGGAGGCTTCGGCCTCCCTTTTTCGTGGGTGATCGTCCGCCTGCGCGGACCACGTCTCTGTGCGCGAAGGCACGCCTTGGATACACTGCGGCTCTCGACGAAATAAGGGAATGCCATGACCCGCCTGCTGTTCTGGATCGCACTGTTCGCCCTGGCCTGGTGGCTGTGGCGCAAGGCCACCCGCCCTTCCCGTCCCAGCACACCGGCATCCGGCGAGGAACAGACCGTGCCGATGGTCCGCTGCGCCCAGTGCGGAGTGCACGTTCCGCGCAGCAATGCCCTGCAGGACGAGAGCAACTGGTACTGCAGCCGCGCGCACCTCGAGCAGGACCGCACAGACCGTGGGCACTGACGGCATCTCGCTCACCGGGCAGGGACTGCGCGTCCTGCGCCTGTACCACCTGTACCGCCTGACCATCGGCCTGGCGCTGGTACTGCTGATTTCCAGCAATTACGACGACGATATCCTCAAGCTCGCCCACACCGAGCTGTTCCATATCGGCTGCTGGACCTATCTGGTGGTCAACATTCTGGTCGCGGTCCTGATGCCGGCGCCCCGGAAGCTGATGCCGCTGTTCGTGCTGGCGGCATGCGACGTGCTGATGCTCAGCGGGTTGTTCTACGCCGCCGGCGGCGTTCCCAGCGGCATCGGCAACCTGATGGTGGTTTCCGTCGCCATCGCCAACATCCTGCTGCGCGGCCGCGTTGGCCTGCTGATCGCCGCACTGGCCTCCATCGGCCTGATCTACCTGACGTTCTATCTCAGCCTCACCCAGACGCTGGCCCTCAACTACTACGTGCAAGCGGGTAGCCTGGGCGCCATGTGCTTCGCCTCGGCGCTGCTGATCCAGGCCCTGGCGCGCCGCCAGCAGATCGTCGAGAACCTTGCGGAACAGCGGGCCACCACGGTCGCCAACCTCGAAGAACTCAACGCCCTGATTCTCCAGCGCATGCGTACCGGCATCCTGGTACTGGACGACCAGCAGCGTGTGCTGCTGGCCAACCAGAGCGCCACCACCCTGCTCGGCGGGCAGGAACTGACCGGCCACTCGCTGGCCGAGCACACCCCGGCGCTGCTCGCCAGCCTGCAGCAATGGCAGCAGAACCCCGCGCTGCGGCCGCCCAGCCTGCAGCCACGCGAGACCGCGCCCAGCGTGCAGCCCGCCTTCATCCCCCTGCACCGTGGCAACGAACAGCACATCCTGATGTTCCTCGAGGACATCTCGCAGATCGCCCAGCAGGCGCAACAGCTCAAGCTGGTGGCCCTCGGCCGGCTGACCGCCGGCATCGCCCATGAGGTCCGCAACCCCCTGGGCGCCATCAGCCACGCTGCACAACTGCTGCTGGAATCCGAAGAGCTCGACCCGCCGGATCGGCGGCTGACGCAGATCATCCAGGACCAGTCGCGGCGGATGAACCTGGTGATCGAGAACGTCCTGCAACTGTCCCGCCGCCGCCAGGCCGAACCGCAACTGCTCGACCTGAAGTACTGGCTGCAGCGCTTCTCCGGCGAAATGCGCGAAGGGCTGCGGGACGGCCAGCAGCTGCACGTCGAAACCGGACCGGGCACCGTGCAGACGCGCATGGACCCCCATCAGTTGACGCAGGTGCTGACCAACCTTGTGCAGAATGGGTTACGGTACAGCGCCAAGAAGAACGACACCGGCCAGGTGTGGCTGCGCCTGTTCCGCGATAGCGAAACCGACCTGCCGATCCTGGAAGTGCTGGACGACGGCCAGGGCATCGCCGCCGAACAGCGGGTGAAGCTGTTCGAGCCATTCTTTACCACTGAGAGCAAGGGCACCGGTCTTGGGCTGTACATCTCCCGGGAGCTGTGCGAAAGCAACCAGGCGCGCCTGGACTATAAAACGCGTGACGAAGGTGGCAGTTGTTTCCGCATCACCTTCGCCCATCCACGCAAACAAAGCTAAGAACACGCAAAGAGCATGAGTCGTCAAAAAGCCCTGATCGTCGATGACGAACCCGATATCCGCGAGCTGCTGGAGATCACCCTCGGTCGCATGAAGCTCGATACCCGCAGCGCCCGCAACGTCAAGGAAGCGCGTGAGCTCCTGGCCCGCGAGCCGTTCGACTTCTGCCTCACCGACATGCGCCTGCCCGACGGTACCGGCCTGGATCTGGTGCAGTACATCCAGCAGCGCCATCCGCAGACACCGGTGGCGATGATCACCGCGTTCGGCAGCCTGGACACCGCGGTCCAGGCGCTCAAGGCCGGCGCCTTCGACTTTCTCACCAAGCCGGTCGACCTCGCGCGCCTGCGCGAACTGGTCAGCACGGCGCTGCGCCTGCGCTTCCCCGATGCCGAGGAAGCCCCGGTGGACAACCGCCTGCTCGGCGACTCGCCGCCGATGCGCCAGATGCGCAACCAGATCGCCAAGCTGGCGCGCAGCCAGGCACCGGTCTACATCAGCGGCGAATCGGGCAGCGGCAAGGAACTGGTCGCCCGACTGATCCATGAACAGGGTCCGCGCGCGAATATCGCCTTCGTCCCGGTGAACTGCGGGGCGATTCCGTCAGAGCTGATGGAAAGCGAGTTCTTCGGCCACAGGAAAGGCAGCTTCACCGGCGCGGTAGAGGACAAGCTGGGACTGTTCCAGGCCGCCAACGGCGGCACCCTCTTCCTCGACGAGGTCGCCGACCTGCCGCTGCCCATGCAGGTCAAGCTGCTGCGCGCGATCCAGGAAAAAGCCGTGCGCGCCGTCGGCGGCCAGCAGGAAAACGCGGTGGACGTACGCATCCTCTGCGCGACCCACAAGGATCTCGCCACGGAAGTCTCCGCCGGCCGCTTCCGCCAGGACCTCTACTACCGCCTGAATGTCATCGAGCTGCGCGTACCGCCACTGCGCGAGCGCCGCGAAGACATTCCGCTGCTCACCGACCGCGTGCTCAAGCGCCTGGCCGGCGATGCCGGACTGCCCGTGGCGACGGTCAGTTCCGATGCCGTGGAGAAGCTCAAGAGCTACCGTTTCCCCGGCAACGTGCGCGAACTGGAGAACATGCTCGAGCGCGCCTACACGCTGTGCGAGAACGACGTGATCCAGTCCCATGACCTGCGTCTGGCCGAGACCACCAGCAGCGGCGACAACGGCGGCCCGGCGAGCCTCGCGCAGATCGACAACCTCGAGGACTACCTCGAAGACATCGAGCGCAAGCTGATCATGCAAGCCCTGGAAGAAACCCGCTGGAACCGCACCGCGGCTGCGCAGCGCCTGGGGCTCACCTTCCGCTCGATGCGCTACCGGCTGAAGAAGCTGGGGATCGACTGAGAACAGCGACTCCTGGTTCGCGAGCAAGCTCGCTACAGTCGTGTGTAGATGGCTCTTCGTAGGAGCGAGCCTGCTCGCGAACCGCACGGCACCGGGCAACATCCGGCTCGACGCCAGATCGCGGACGGAGTCCGCTGCTACGAGCGCGACAACATGCCTCGTTACCCGTAGCGAGCTCCGGCCGCAATGCTCCCGCCCTTTGCAGGGCGGGCTCTTCGTACGAAATAAATCTGCCATGACGGGTATCGCTTCGCTCCACGCCATCCTGCGGAGCAACCGAAGACAGCCGCTCCGGCAAGCCAAGCGGCGATGCCCCGCTGGAAACGCTCAATCCAGCGGTGTAGCAACCAGACGCCCTTCCGCCGCATAAGGCGTCGCCTCGATGATCGGCTGACGCCGCTGCATCAGGTCCGCCAGCAACTGGCAGGACGCCGGCGCCAGCACCAGGCCGTTGCGGTAATGCCCGGTGTTCAACCACAGGCCGCGATGCCCCGGCACCTCGCCAATGAACGGAATGCCCTGCGGCGATCCCGGACGCAGGCCCGCCCAGTGCTTGATCGGCTCCATTCCCGCCAGCGCCGGAATCAGTTCCTCCGCCGACGCGCGCAGGCTGGCCAGCGCCTCGTCCGATGGGGTCTTGTCGAAGCCGGCATGCTCCAGGGTGCTGCCCACCAGGATGTGCCCGTCGCGCCGCGGAATCGCGTAGCGCCCTTTCGCCAGCACCATGCTGGAAAGGAAGTCCGGGGCGCAGCGATAGAGGATCATCTGCCCCTTCACCGGCTCCACCGGCAGCTCCAGCCCCAGCGTCGCCAGCAACTGGCCGCTCCAGGCACCGGCCGCCAGCACGACCGAGTCCGCCGTGAAATCGCCCTGCGCGGTGCGCACGCCCCGTATTTCATCGCCGTCCCGCAGGAAGCCGCTCACCTCGACCTGCTCGCGTACCGAAACGCTCGGCAGGCGCACCAGCGCCTCCCGCAGCGACTTGGCCAGACGCGGGTTGCGCACGTTGGCGACGCCCGCCATGTACACCGCTCGGTTGAAGCCCTGCCCCAGCACGGGCACGGCGTCATGCACGGCGGAAATCGCCACCTCCGACAGCGGGCGGCCGTGGGCGCGGGCCCAGGCCAGGGCATCGTCCTGGTCGTCCAGATCCAGCCAGTACAGACCGGTCACGTGCACTTCCGGATCGACGCCGGTGTCCGCCAGCAGCTGCTGGCCCAGGTCGGGATAAAAGTCCTGCGACCAGTGCGCCAGGTTGGCCACGGCCCGGCTGTAACGCCAGGGATAGAGCGGCGAGACGATCCCGCCCCCCGCCCAGGAAGCCTCGCGCCCGGTCTCGCCCCGCTCCAGCAGGAGCACCTCGGCCCCGGCCTGTCCCAGGGTCCAGGCCGACAACAGCCCCACGACCCCGCCGCCCACCACGATCACATCCGGCATACAACGCCCCACATCTCTAATGGAAAACCAAAGGGAAATCGCCAGTCGCCCACTATACCGGGCGCCAGGATGAACAGGGTGACGGACGACAACTACACGCAGCGCGGAAGCGTCCTACCCAAGCATCGGAGCTGACGGCAGGTGCTCCCACGCTCACCATCAATACTCCCTGGCGACATCACCACCCAGGGACGGATCATGCTCAAACGCACGGGTTTCAGCCTCATCGAGCTGCTGGTGGCCCTGGCCATCCTGGCCATCGCCCTCTCCATCGCCGCACCAGGCTTCGGCCAGCTCATCGAAGAGCACCGGCTGCAGGTCGCGACGCGGGAGTTGCAGAGCGCCCTGAATCAAGCGCGCGCGACAGCCGCGCTGAGCGGACAGCCCGTCAGCATCGCCGCGCTCGAAGGCAACTGGGCCCAGGGCTGGACGCTGTTCGTCGACAGCAACAACAACGGCGTTCGCGAACCCTCCGAGCCCCTGCTGTCCACCCACGCAGCCCTCGCGCACATCACCGTCGTCCCGGATGCCACCTCCCTGCGCTACCTCCACTACACACCGGGTGGCTACAGCATCCAGCCCAGCGGCGCCTTCCATTCCGGGCATTTCGTGCTCTGCGCCAATACGCCATCAGCCGCTCGGATCGTGATCAACAGAGCCGGAAGAATTCGCCGGGAGGCCGGCGATGCAAACTCGCTCTGCCCTCGATGACCCGCATCACACTCGCGGCGCGATCGGCTTCACATATATGCAGATCGCATGACCGAACATCGCGCTATAGCGAACGGTCATCTGTCTATATAGGACTTTTCAGACGACAGACGGCAGCATGGCCGCGACTTAAAACGCGAGGAATGCGCTATGTCGCGCCCCAAGGGATTGGCCGGTTTTACGCTGATCGAACTGATGATCGTGGTGACCCTGCTGGCGGTCTTCGCCACGATAGCCCTGCCGAGCTTCACCTCGACGATCGAGAACAATCGTGTGCAAAGCGCCTCGGAGGAACTCTTTAGCCTGCTGCAGTACGCCCGCAGCGAGGCCGTCTCGCGCAACGCGCCCGTCACGGTAGCCCCAGCCAGCAGCACCAGCGACGACACCGACCCGGACAGCGATGCCAGTACCCGGGATCGCGAGTGGGCCGGCAATGTCCAGGTGACGCTGGCCGATACGACTCTCAGAGAGCTGGGTGACGCCGGACTGGGCCCGACCATCGCCGCCGAAAACACGCTCGACAGCATCGTCTTCAGCGCCGCCGGCGCCAGCGGCAGCAAGGGCTGCCTGAGCATCTGCTCGGCGAAGGACGATGGCACCGCCTGCCGTTATATCGGCCTGCAGCCCACCGGCCGCCTGCTGCCACCCAGCTCGACGAAACCGGGAGAGTGTCAATGAAACGGCACCAATCCGGGTTCAGCATGATCGAGGTGCTCATCAGTCTGGTTCTGATCTGCGTAGGTCTGATGGGCATGGTTGCCCTGCAGAGCAAGGCAGTGCCCTACACCCAGGATTCCGTACAGCGCAATAATGCCTCGATGCTGGCCAGCGACCTGATGGAGCTGCTCCGCGGCAACCCATCGCTCGTCAGTTCGTACCTGAAGAAAAGCAACGCCAGCTTTCCCGACGCGCCGCAGTCGTGCACCCCGACCCCGTCCGCTGCAACCGACAGGCTGGGCTGTTGGGCAGCCCGGGTGAAAGCCACCCTCCCCGGCGTGGACGACTCGCTGCTGAGCAGCGACTTCTACGTCTGCCGAACTATCACGCCCGGAACCCCCGGCAGCTGCGCCAGCGGCTCCGCCATCGAAATCCAGGTCGCCTGGAAGACCAAGGCCGGCGAGTGCATGGACGACAACGCGAACAACACCGTCTGCCACTTCCGACTGCGTTCCGCCCTGTGAGATGACTAGCATGACAAGACACAACCGACAGGCCGGTCTCAGCCTGGTCGAACTGATGATCGCCCTGGCTCTGAGCAGCTTCCTGATCCTCGGCGTGACGCAGATATTCCTCGACAACAAACGTACCTATGTCTTCCAGCAGAACCAGGCCGGCAACCAGGAAAACAGCCGCTACGCCCTGAACTTCCTGGAGCAGGAACTGGCGAAGGCTGGTTATCGCCGCGACCCGACCCAGGACCCGGCCTATGCCTACCCTGCGAACTCAACGCTGAGCGGATGCAGCTTCGCGGCGGGCGCCTCGGTGGCATGGAACAACAGCGCCAAGGCGCTGTGCATTCGCTACCAGGTCCGCGACCCCAACGAGCGGGACTGCCAGGGCAACGGCCTGAGCGCAGCCGAAAAGACCGCCGTGAGCGAGGCCTTCGTCAAGGCCGATGCCATGTTCATCGAGAAGTTCACCTATAACGCCAGCAACAAGAGCCTGTCCTGCGCCAGCAGCCGCGGCAGTGCGGCGGCGGACAGGACCACCGGCCAGGACATTGTCACCGGCGTGGCCGCGCTGCGCTTCGAGTTCGGCACCGGTCCCGACACTACCCGCGAAGTCACGGCCTACGCCTTGACCCCGGCGGACACCATCCGCTCGATCGGCTACGCCATCCTGCTGCAGAGCCAGAACCAGGGCGTGCGCGAGAACACCGAAAACCCCGTGCTCACCCAATGGAAAAGCCTCTATGGGGGAGATGCCGAGGACGTCACCGACAGCCGCCAGATCTACCAGATCGCCAAGGGCCGCATCGCACTGAGGAACCTGATGCCATGACCTCGTCCAGCCGCGCCCGGCAACAGGGCGCCACCCTGTTCGTCGCTCTCATCATGCTGCTGATCGTTACCCTGCTGGCAATCTCCAGCCTGCGCGAGGTCATCCTCGAGTCGCGCATGACCGCCAACAGCCTGGAGGCCAAGCGCCTGACGAGCGCCGCCGAAGCAGGCCTGCGCGCTGGCGAGGGCACCATCAACACGGCGGTGACGGTGCCCGAGGCGAGCGATACCTGCACGAGCGAGAGTTGTGTCCGCTACGCCAGCGCGGAAATCGCCGATGACTACACCTCGCCACGCTTCGCCAGCGGCGATACCAAGGCCGACTATGCGCCCGCGGACAACACCACGTTCGATACCGACAGCCGGGACACCACCATCCAGTGGTATGCGGTCCCCGCCGGCACGACCTGCGTCGAGGACAACTGCGCGCTGACCGGCAAGGGCGGCGCCTTCTTCTTCGCCGTGAACAGCTGCGCCGGCAGTTGCACCACCACCGACGGCAGCAGCCAGCGCGTCACCCTGCGCTCGGTCCTGGCGAAAGTCTTCAACTAGGTTCAGTTGCACTATGGAAAGGCCCAACATGACCCGATTCCCTCGCCGTATCGCCCTGGCGCTGCTGAGCGGCCTCTACTGCCTGTCCAGCGCCCAGGTCGCGCTGGCGGCGGCAGACACCACCACCAGCCAGGTGCCGGCCCAACTGCCGCTGTTCGTCAACCCGACGGTGCCGCCGCTGAACCTGCTGGTGGTCGGCCGCGACCACAAGCTGTTCTTTCCGGCCTACAACGATGCCTCCGACCTGGACGGCGACGGCTCCCTGGATATTCGCTACAACCCGGAAATCACCTACTTCGGTTACTTCGACTCCAACAAGTGCTACACCACCAACAGCGGAAAAACGCTCTTCACGCCAAGCAGATTCACTGACAACAAGAAGTGCGGCGGGCAATGGAGCGGCGACTATCTCAACTACCTCACCACCTCCCGTGCGGACGCCTTGCGCAAGGTGCTGTACGGCGGCTATCGCTCGACCGATACCGCTACCGAGACCGTGCTGGAGCGTTCCTATATCCGCCAGGATGCCCACACCTGGGGCAAGGAATATCTCAGCGTCGCCAATGACGGCTACGACATCGCCGACTACACGCCCTACACGGCGAACGGCACCTATACCCTGTTCGCCAACGCCAGCACGGCGACGAATTCCGCCCCCTACCTGCGAGTTCTGCGCAACGTCAAGAACACCCGGATCTGGGGATGGGTGGCGCGAGAGGTGACGCAGGGCGGTACCAGCGTCACCAATGAAAACCAGACAAACATCGACAACCTGAAACCGGACGACTACGTCGTTCGTGTCAAGGCCTGCGTCGATGACCTGCTGGAAAGCAACTGCAAGCTCTACCCCAACGGCAACTACAAGCCCACCGGCCTGCTGCACGACTACGGTGAAGGCAACCAGATGTACTTCGGTCTGCTGACCGGCTCCTATGCCAACAACCTGCAGGGCGGCGTGCTGCGCAAGGCTATCAGCTCATTCAGCAATGAGTTGGACGCCAACAACGGCATCTTCGGTGAAAAGTCCACGGACAGGAGCGGGCGCGTTTCCTATACCAAGCAGGGACTGATCGCCAGCCTGGATGGAATTCGCATCAGCGACCCGAAAAACGACTCGTCGTACGGCAACTGTACCGCCGGCAATGACCTGAAGAACGGCTCGTGCAAGAACTGGGGAAACCCGCTGGGCGAGATGATGTACGAGGCGCTGCGCTACTACAGTGGTGCCACCACTCCCACTGCCGGTTACAGCTACGGGAGTGACACTACCGACGCGTCCCTTGGCATGACACAAGTGACGGAGTGGGTGAACCCCTACTCCTCCAGCTTCGCCTACAGCTGCTCCAAGCCCTTCATGACGGTACTCAGCGACGTCAATCCCAACTACGACTCGGACCTTCCGGGCAGCCAGTTCAGCAAGACCAACGCCCCTGCCGCCGAGGGAGCCCTGGCGGACTTCAGCGCAAAGACGCTCGGGGATGCCATCTGGAGCGGCGAGAAGCTTGGCAGCGATGCGAGCATCAATATCGGTGAAGTCGCCGGCGGCGACCCGGACGACAAAACCGCCCCCACCGCCAAGAGGGCCTCCAGCTTCGGCGACATCCGCGGACTACCGGAAGAACCCACCAAACAAGGTACCTACAACGCCGCGGCGGTAGCCTACTACGGCAATACCAACCCGATTACCAAGCCCAAGGCCCCGGCTACCACCGGTCAAAGCGTGAAGACCTTCGCCGTGGCGCTGTCCTCGCCGCTTCCCCGCATCCAGATGCCGGTGGGCACCAACACCGTCACCCTGGTGCCATTCGGCAAGGTCGTCACCGACAACCCCGACGTGACGATGCAGATCACCGGCTTCTTCGTGCAATCGATGTACAACATGAAGGGCCAGACATCTGACCCGACCAAGAATGGCGGCCGTCCCCAGGCCATCTTCCGGGTCATCTTCGACGACGCTGGCCAGGGCGCCGACTACGACGTGGACTCCTCGGTGCTCTACACGGTATCGGTGAACTCCACCGGCGGGGTGGACGTCCAGTTGACCCGCAACTACGCCAACGCCGGCTGGGAATCCCATATGGGCTACACCATCGCCGGCACCACCAAGGACGGCATCTATCTGGAAGTGACCGGCGGGCGCAACACCCCCAGGATATCCGGAAGCGGCAACACGCCAAACAAGTACAAACTCGACACCCCCAGCGGAAAGTGGGCCGGAGAGTGCACCAGCAAAGGATCGAACTGCGGCACCCTGAGCGACAAGACCACCACGCGTACCTTCACCCCGTCCCAGAAGACCCTGGTCACCAACCTGCAGGACCCGCTCTGGTACGCGGCCAAGTGGGGCGGTTTCGACTACAGCGCGAAAACCCCGCAGCCCGTGACGGGCAAGTGGGACTCGCAGAAATCCGGCACACCGGACAACTACTTCCTGGTGACCAACGCCACCACCTTGAAGGACCAGATGTCCAAGGCGTTCAACCAGATCCTGCAGAGCAACGGCTCCATCGCGCGTCCGGCCGTATTGCCGGTACTGAGCAGCAGCAACAGCTTCGACACCTACACCACCGACCTGAACGTCACCTACTGGTCCGGCGACCTGGTCAAGAGCACCAAGACCACCGGCAGCAACGCCACCAGCACCCGGGTCTGGAGCGCCAGCGAAGAGATGCCGAGCTGGAGCTTGCGCACCATTAAAATGGCCAATGCCAGCGCCGACGGGCTGCAGGATTTCACCTATAACAACCTGGCCGGCAGGACCTATGGCGGCGTGCAGCTTCAGACCGACCTCGACGCCAGCAAGGTCGCCTTCATCAAGGGCGACAGGAGCAACGAAGGCAGCTACCGTACCCGCACCTCGTTGATCGGCGACATCATCAACTCCGGTCCGGTACTGGTAGGCGGCGCGCAATACCTGGCATCGATGGCCGACACCCTCAATGGCGAGACCGGCGATTACGCCGCCTTCAAAGAGGACATGGCCGAGCGCCGCGCGCAGGTCTACATCGGCGCCAACGACGGCATGCTGCATGCCTTCGATGCTGCCGACGGCGTCGAGAAGTTCGCTTACATCCCGACACCGGTGATCCCCAATCTGCATCTGCTGACCGACCCGACCTACAACTCCGACTCGACCAAGCACCGCTACTTCGTGGATGGCACACCGACCGTCGCCGACGTCTACTTTGGCGGCGCCTGGCATACCGTGCTCATCGGCACCCTGCGTGCGGGTGGCCGCGGCGTGTTCGCCCTCGACATCACCGATCCGGACAATATATCCCTGCTCTGGGAGTTCACCGCGCAATCCGATGCGGACCTCGGCTCCACCTTCGCCATGCCCGTGGTCGCCCGCCTGGCCAGCAACGACAAGACCGGTGGCTGGACGGTATTGCTGGGCAACGGATACGGCGGCAGCGAAGGCAATGCCAGCCTGTTCATCCTCGATGTCGCAACCGGCCGGACGCTCAAGAAGCTGACTACCTCGAACAGCACCAACAACGGCTTGTCCGGGGTGCGTGTGGCAGACGCCAACTCCGATGGCATCGCCGACTACGCCTACGCTGGAGACCTGCAGGGCAATGTCTGGCGCTTCAACCTGGCAGCGGGTGCTTCCGGCGCCAGCGTGGCGTTCAGCAACCACCCGCTGTACAGCGCCACGGTCAGCGCCACCGAAGATATCGTGCAGTCCATCACCGCTGCGCCGTCACTGGTGCGCCACCCGAGCGGCACCGGCTTCATCGTGATGTTCGGCACCGGGCGTTACTTCACCGCGACCGACAAGGCCAGCAAAACGCTGCAGACGATTTATGGCATCTGGGACAAGCTGGAAACGACAGCCCCCAGCATTTCCCGCAGCGACCTGGTGGCCCAGAACATCCTGGAAAGCGCCACGACCACCAACAGCGGCGTGACACAGACCATACGGACCGTCAGCCAGAACAGTGTCAACTACGCGAACAAGATGGGATGGACTCTCGATCTGGTCGTCGACGACGCAGAGAAGGACGGTGAGCGGGTTACCGACGACATGCTGGCCCGCGGCAACGTACTGCTGGTGCCGACACGGATTCCCAATGAAGACCCCTGCTCTCCCGGCCTGTCCGGCTGGACCTACGGCCTTGACCCGCTCACCGGCGGAGCGACCAAGTTCAACGTCTTCGACCTGAATCGCGATGGAATCATCGACGCCAGGGACAGCTATGGCGACGACGTGGCCAGCGGCATCGGCAACACGGCCGGCGGCATCGCCCTGAGCAACGACCAGTTGGCGACTCCGGACGACGAGGACCCGCTGCGCAAGATCAACTACGGCCCCAACGCCACAGGCCGGCAGAGCTGGCGCCTGATTCCGAACCCCACGAACTGATCCAGGACCGGACAATGACCCTGCAATCCAATGCCCGCGGCTTCACCCTGATGGAGATGATGATCGCCGTCGCGATCATCGCGATCATCGCGGCGATCGCCTATCCCAGTTACCAAGAGTACATCCGGCGCGCCCACCGCGCGGAGGGCATCGCCCTGCTCAACGATGCGAGCGCCCGGCAGGAGCGCTTCTTCGTGCAGAACAACGCCTATGTCACCCAGAGTGCGAACCTCGGCAAGCTCGGGATGCGCAACACGTCCGGCGAGGGCAATGCCACCGCCGTGACCTCGGACAACGGCTACTACAAGCTCACCGTTTCGGCTCCCAATGGCAGCGGCGGCTACCTGCTGACCGCAACGCCTCAAGGCGCCCAGGCCAGCGACAGCAAATGCAGGAACCTCACACTGAATGCCGCGGGAACCCGAGGTATCAGCGGCTCGGGAAGCAGCAGCGACTGCTGGAAATGAAACAAAAAAGCCCGATCAACCGATCGGGCTTTCATAGACATGAGCTCGGCTCAGAGCGCCTTCACCCGCAATTCCTTGGGCATGGAGAAGGTGATGTTCTCCTCCCGACCGTCCAGCTCCACCTCGGGCTCCGCCCCCCACTCGCGCAACTGCTCGATCACGCCGCGCACCAGGACTTCCGGTGCCGAGGCGCCAGCCGTGATGCCGATGCGCTGCACACCGTCGAACCACTCTTTCTTCAGGTCCTCGGCGCCATCGATCAGATAGCCCGGCGTCCCCATGCGCTCGGCCAGCTCGCGCAGGCGGTTGGAGTTGGAGCTGTTCGGGCTGCCCACCACCAGTACCAGGTCGCACTGGTCGGCCAGTTCCTTCACCGCGTCCTGGCGGTTCTGGGTGGCGTAGCAGATGTCGTTCTTGCGCGGGCCCTGGATGTGCGGGAATTTCGCGCGCAGGGCGTCGATGACCTTGGAGGTGTCGTCCATCGACAGGGTGGTCTGGGTGACGAAATGCAGCGCCTCGGGATTGCGAACCGCCAGCGCGGCCACATCCTCTTCGTCCTCCACCAGGTAAATGGAGCCACCGTTGGACGCATCGTACTGGCCCATCGTGCCTTCCACTTCCGGGTGGCCTTCGTGGCCGATCAGGATGCATTCATGGCCGTCGCGGCTGTAGCGCACCACTTCCATATGCACCTTGGTCACCAGCGGGCAGGTCGCATCGAAGACCTTCAGGCCGCGGTTCTCGGCTTCCTTGCGTACCGCCTGGGAAACGCCGTGGGCGCTGAAGATGACGATGGTGTCGTCCGGCACCTGGTCGAGTTCCTCGACGAACACGGCGCCGCGGTTGCGCAGGTTTTCCACCACGAACTTGTTGTGCACCACTTCATGGCGCACGTAGATCGGCGGGCCGAACACGTCGAGGGCGCGGTTGACGATCTCGATCGCCCGGTCGACGCCGGCGCAGAAGCCGCGGGGATTGGCGAGTTTGATTTGCATGGTGGCCTCGGGTGCTACGCAAGCCGGCCCACGAAGGGCCGGTAGGAATACTTCGCCTCAAGTGCAACAGCCCGCCAGTGGCGGGCCGCGCAGCCAGTCAGGCTGATTGTACGTCGATGATATCCACTTCGAACGACAGGGTCTTGCCGGCCAGCGGGTGGTTGAAGTCGATGGTGACGTGCTGCTCGTCGAAGGCTTTCACGATGCCCGGCAGTTCGGTCTTGGCGGCATCGTTGAAGATCACCAGCAGGCCCTCGGCCAGCTCCATGTCCTGGAACTGGTCACGCGGCATCACCTGCACGTTGGCCGGGTTCGGCTGGCCGAAGCCCTGCTCCGGCTCGATGCTCAGCGTGCGCTTATCGCCGGCCTTGAGGCCGAACAGCGCCTGCTCGAAGCCCGGCAGCAGGTTGCCGTCGCCGACCTTGAAGGTCGCTGGCTGCTTGTCGAAGGTACTGTCGACGACGTTGCCGTCTTCCAGCTTGAGGGCGAAATGCAGGGTGACCTGGCTATCTGCACCAATGCGCTGAATGTTTTCAGAAGCCTCAGCCATGTGTGGTTTCTCCGGATTTCTTCGATTTGAACATGTCCAGCGCCAGCATGACGGCGCCGACGGTGATGGCGCTGTCCGCCAGGTTGAACGCCGGGAAGTACCAGCGGTTCTGCCAGTGCACCAGGATGAAGTCCACTACGTGGCCAAGCAGCATGCGGTCGTACAGGTTGCCCAGCGCACCGCCCAGCACCAAGGCCAGGGCGATGGCCAGCCAGGTCTCGCCGCGCTTGAGGCGCTTGAGCCAGACCACCAGCACGATGCTGACCACGATGGCGATCAGGGCGAACAGCCAGCGCTGCCAGCCCGAGCTGTCGGCCAGGAAGCTGAAGGCCGCGCCGGTGTTGTAGGCCAGGGTCCAGCTGAACAGGTCGGGGATGACCACGATCTGCTGGTACATGGTCAGCTCGGCCTGGAAGAACGCCTTGCTGACCTGGTCCAGCACGAACACCAGTACGGTGATCCACAGCCAGGGGAGACGGCCGAAACGATCGGCGTTAGGCATAGTGGCGAACCTCGCCGGCGCCATCGATGTTCTCGACACAACGACCGCACAGTTCCGGGTGCGCGGCATCGCTGCCGACATCGGTGCGGAAGTGCCAGCAACGGCCGCACTTGGCATGGGTGGACTTGACCACCTTCAGCTTCAGCCCCGGCAGCTCGCTGTCCACCGCATCGGCCGGTGCATCGGCCAGCGGCGCGACGGTGGCGGCGGAGGTGATCAGCACGAAGCGCAGCTCGTTGCCCAGCTTCTCCAGGCGCTTGGCCAGGGAGTCTTCGGCGTAGAGGG
The DNA here is from genome assembly GCF_054720805.1 of Pseudomonas sp. MT3. Lineage (NCBI taxonomy): Bacteria > Pseudomonadati > Pseudomonadota > Gammaproteobacteria > Pseudomonadales > Pseudomonadaceae > Pseudomonas > Pseudomonas sp. MT3. The sequence goes on along the minus strand of NZ_JBTVPY010000006.1, from coordinate 122,597 downwards.
TGATCTCGGCCTGCAGGTTGCCACCAATGGTCTTGGCGCTGCGCTGGTTCTCCAGCTCCTTGTTCACGGCGGCCTTGGCGGCCATGACTTCGTCCCAGTAGGCGCGGTCCAGCTCGGCGTCGGCCGGCAGCTCGGAGAGGCCGTCGTACCAGGTGGTCAGCATCACCGATTGAGCGCGCTCGCCCGGCAGGAAGCTCCAGATTTCCTCGGCGGTGAACGCCAGGATCGGCGCGATCCAGCGCACCAGGGCCTCGGCGATGTGGAACAGCGCGGTCTGGCAGGAACGGCGGGCGACGCTGTTTTCCTGGGTGGTGTACTGGCGGTCCTTGATGATGTCCAGGTAGAAGCCGCCCAGCTCCTGCACGCAGAAGTTGTGCACCTTGGAGTAGACGTTCCAGAAGCGGTAGTCGCGGTAGGCCTCTTCCAGCTCGCGCTGCAGCAGCAGGGCGCGATCGATGGCCCAGCGGTCCAGGGCCAGCAACTGGTCGTTGGGCAGCAGGTCCTTGGCCGGATCGAAACCGGACAGGTTGGAAAGCAGGAAGCGCGCGGTGTTGCGGATGCGCCGATAGGCATCGGCGCTACGCTGCAGGATGGTCTGGGAAACGGCCATCTCGCCCGAGTAGTCGGTGGCGGAAACCCACAGGCGCAGGATGTCGGCGCCCAGGGTGTCGGTGACCTGCTGCGGAGCGATCACGTTGCCCAGGGACTTGGACATCTTGCGGCCCGACTCGTCCACGGTGAAGCCGTGGGTCAGCAACTGGCGGTACGGCGCGTGGCCGTCGATGGCGCAGCCGGTCAGCAGGGACGAGTGGAACCAGCCGCGGTGCTGGTCGGAGCCTTCCAGGTAGAGGTCGGCGGCCGGGCCGCCGGCGTGGCCCAGCTCGGCGTGGGAGCCGCGCAGCACGTGCCAGTGGGTGGTGCCGGAGTCGAACCAGACGTCCAGGGTGTCGTTGATCTTGTCGTACTGCGCGGCTTCATCGCCCAGCAGTTCGGCGGCGTCGAGCTTGAACCAGGCCTCGATGCCTTCTTTTTCGACGCGCAGGGCGACCGCTTCCATCAGCTCGACGGTGCGCGGGTGCAGCTCGCCGGTGGCCTTGTGCAGGAAGAACGGGATCGGCACACCCCAGTTGCGCTGGCGCGAGATGCACCAGTCCGGGCGGCCGGCGATCATGCCGTGCAGGCGCGCCTGGCCCCAGTTGGGCACGAAGTCGGTTTCGGTGATGGCCTGCAGCGCGCGCGCGCGCAGGGTATCGCCGGCTTCCGGCTGCTTGTCCATGCCGACGAACCACTGCGCGGTGGCGCGGTAGATCAGCGGGGTCTTGTGGCGCCAGCAGTGCATGTAGCTGTGGCTGATGCTGGCATGCTTGAGCAGCGCGCCGACTTCATCGAGCTTGGCGACGATGGCCGGGTTGGCCTTCCAGATGAACTGGCCGCCGAAGAACGGCAGGTCGGCCACATAGACGCCATTGCTCTGCACGGGGCTGAGGATGTCGTCGTTGCTCATGCCGTACTGCTTGCAGGTACGGAAGTCGTCCTCGCCGTAGGCCGGGGCGGAGTGAACCACGCCGGTGCCGGCGCCCAGCTCGACGTACTCGGCCAGGTAGACCGGCGAGAAGCGCTCGTAGAACGGGTGGCGGAAGCGGATCAGGTCCAGCGACTCGCCCTGGGCGGTGGCGATGACCTGGCCTTCCAGGCCGTAGCGTTGCAGGCAGGACTCGACCAGTTCCTCGGCCAGCACCAGCAGGCGCTCGCCGGTGTCGACCAGCGCATAGGTGAATTCGGGGTGGACGTTCAACGCCTGGTTGGCCGGAATGGTCCAGGGGGTGGTGGTCCAGATGACGATGGCGGCAGGCTTGGGCAGGCTGGCCAGGCCGAAGGCGGCGGCCAGCTTGTCGGCATCTTCCACCGGGAAGGCGACGTCGATGGCGTCGGATTTCTTGTCGGCGTACTCGACTTCCGCCTCGGCCAGGGCCGAGCCGCAGTCGAAGCACCAGTTCACCGGCTTCAGGCCCTTGAACACGAAGCCCTGCTTGACCATCTCGGCGAGCGCGCGAATTTCACCGGCCTCGTTGGAGAAGTTCATGGTCTTGTAGGGGTTGTCCCACTCGCCCAGCACGCCCAGGCGGATGAAGTCGGCCTTCTGCCCTTCGATCTGCTCGGCGGCGTATTCGCGGCACAGCTCGCGGGTCTTGTCCGCCGGCAGGTTCTTGCCGTGGGTGGTCTCGACCTTGTGCTCGATCGGCAGGCCGTGGCAGTCCCAGCCCGGCACATAGGGGGCGTCGTAGCCGGCCAGAGTCTTGGAACGGACGATGATGTCCTTGAGGATCTTGTTGACCGCGTGACCGATGTGAATGCTGCCGTTGGCGTAGGGCGGGCCATCGTGCAGGATGAATTTCGGGCGACCTTCGCCAATCTTCCGCAGTTGCTGGTACAGGCCAATATCGTTCCAGAACTTCAGGGTATGCGGCTCGCGCTGCGGCAGGCCGGCTTTCATCGGGAAGTCGGTTTCGGGAAGGTTCAGAGTGGCTTTGTAATCGGTCATCTCAGGGCCTGTTCAGGATCTTCAATCAAGCGGTTGGCCCAGCCAATAGGCCCGGGCGGCGGCGATGTCGGCGAGGATGGCCGCCTTGAGTGCCTCGAGCGAGGCAAAACGCTGCTCATCACGCAGCTTCTGGTGGAAAGTGATGTCCAGATGCTGGCCGTAAAGGTCGCCAGCGAAGTCCAGCAGATGCACTTCCAGGTGGGGCCGGCCATCGCCATTCACAGACGGCCGGGTGCCGATGTTGGCAACCCCGTTGCAGCGCTGGCCAGCCACCATCGTGCTGACCAGGTAAACCCCATTGAGCGGCGCCTTGCGGCGCTTGAGCTGGATGTTCGCGGTGGGCGAACCCAGCGTACGGCCCAGCTTCTGTCCGTGCAGCACGCGGCCGCTCAGGCGGTATGGACGGCCCAGCAGGCGCTCGGCCATGTGCAGGTCGCCGTCGGCCAGGTCCTTGCGGATGCGCGAACTGCTCACGCGCATGCCGTCGACTTCCACGGTGGTCGCGGCTTCGACGGTGAAGCCCTGCTCCGCGCTGGCGTTGACCAGGAAGGCGAAGTCGCCGGAACGGTCGCAGCCGAAGCGGAAATCGTCACCCACTTCCAGATGACGGACCCGCAGGCCCTCCACCAGCACCTGGCGGACGAACTCGGCGGCCGACAGTTCGCGCAGGCGGCGGTTGAAGGCCAGGCAGAGAACGAAGTCGACGCCGTACTGGCGCAGCAGCTCGAGCTTCTCGCGCAGGCGGGCCAGGCGCACCGGCGCGGCATCCGGGGCGAAGTATTCGCGCGGCTGCGGCTCGAAGATCACCACGCAGCTGGGCACGCCCAGCTCCAGCGAACGCTCGCGCAGACGCCCCAGGATCGCCTGGTGGCCAAGATGGACGCCGTCGAAGTTACCGATGGTGGCGACACAGCCCCCGGACAGGGGCCGCAGGTTGTGAAGGCCTCGAAGCAGCTGCATAGCGCGCGTATTGCTCAGAAAGTGGTCGATTATACCCACACCCGCCGCCGTGCGACAGGCAAAATGCCGTCGCCGAAAGCGGATGCAACCCTTTGCCGCTGACTCAGGATACCGCCCGCCGGGAAAAGTCCCGGATGCGGAAGCCGAGAAGTGCCAGCATACCGAAATAGGCGACGACGCCGGCCATCACCAGGCCGCCAAGACGCAGCAGGCGCCAGAGCATATCGCCCTGGCCCCAGGCCGGCATCACGATCATCAGCCCCACCAGCACGACGCACATCACCAGCACCGCCACCACCAGCTTGACGATGAACGCGCCCCAGCCCGGCTGCGGCTCGAACAGGCGATGCTTGCGCAGTTGCCAGTACAGCAGGCCGGCGTTGAGGCAGGCCGCCAGGCTGATCGCCAGGGCCAGGCCGGCATGCTTGAGCGGACCGATGAACACCAGGTTCATCAACTGCGTGGAAACCAGGGTGAACAGCGCGATCTTCACCGGCGTCTTGATGTTCTGCCGCGCATAGAAACCCGGCGCCAGCACCTTCACCAGAATGATGCCGAGCAGGCCGACAGCGTAGGCGATCAGTGCGCGCTGGGTCATCAGCGCGTCATGGGCACTGAACTTGCCGTACTGGAACAGCGAAACGGTCAGCGGCTCGGCGATCACCGCCAGCGCCAGGGAACACGGCAGCGCCAGCAGGAAGCACAGGCGCAGGCCCCAGTCCATCAGCCGCGAATACTCGTGGCGGTCATCGCTGGCGTAGGTCTTGGCCAGCGACGGCAGCAGGATGGTGCCCAGCGCCACGCCCAGCACGCCGGACGGCAGCTCCATCAGGCGATCGGCGTAATACATCCAGGACACGGAACCGGCCACCAGGAAGGAGGCGAAGATGGTGTTGATGATCAGCGAGATCTGGCTGACCGACACGCCGAGGATCGCCGGCCCCATCTGCTTGAGCACACGCCACACGCCGGAATCGCGCAGGTTGATGCGCGGCAGCACCAGCATGCCGATCTTCTTCAGGTGCGGCAGTTGGTAGAGCAGTTGCGCCAGCCCACCGGCCAGCACCGCCCAACCCAGCGCCATGATCGGCGGATCGAAGTACGGCGTCAGGAACAGCGCGAAGAGAATCATGCTGACGTTCAGCAGGGTCGGCACGAAGGCCGGCACCGAAAAGCGGTTCCAGGTATTGAGGATCGCCCCCGCCAGCGAGGCCAGCGAGATCAGCAGGATGTAAGGAAAGGTCACCCGCAGCAGGGAACTGGTGAGCTGGAACTTCTCCGGCGAATCGACGAAACCGGGTGCCGTCACCCAGATCACCCAGGGCGCGGCGAGAATCCCCAGCGCGGTGACCAGCGCCAGGATCAGGGTCAGCAGACCGGATACGTAGGCGATGAAGGTACGGGTCGCCTCCTCGCCCTGCTGGGTCTTGTACTCGGCCAGGATCGGCACGAAGGCCTGGGAAAACGCGCCCTCGGCGAAGATCCGGCGCAGCAGGTTGGGCAGCTTGAAGGCGACGAAGAAGGCGTCGGTGGCCATGCCGGCGCCGAACATGCGCGCGACGATGGTATCGCGCACGAAGCCGAGCACCCGCGAGATCATGGTCATCGAGCTGACCGCGGCCAGCGACTTGAGTAGGTTCATAGCGTCCAGAACTGGTAGAATGGCCGCCCCTGCCGGGCACGGCACTGGCCTGGAGCGATTGCTCGACCGCCAGGCGAAGCGCAGCAGTGTAGGGCCGCGGGGCGAATAAATCACCCCATCCGCCGGACAGCGTGCGCCCGTCGCACCACTCGTCGGCGGCCGCGCACACCCTTGACAAGGCCCTGATGCAACGGCATTATTCGCGGCCTTAATTTATTCGCAACATCCCAAGTTTTTTTCGAGGAGCTCGACGGTGGCCAACACACCTTCCGCCAAAAAACGCGCCAAACAGGCTGAGAAGCGTCGCAGCCACAACGCCAGCCTGCGTTCCATGGTTCGTACCTACATCAAGAACGTAGTCAAAGCAGTCGACGCCAAGGACCTGCCGAAGGCCCAGGCCGCTCTGGTTGCCGCCGTACCGGTCATCGACCGCATGGCTGACAAAGGCATCATCCACAAGAACAAGGCCGCTCGTCACAAGAGCCGTCTGAACGCCCACGTGAAGGCCCTGGCCACCGCGTAAGCGTTCCGTTCTTGAAAAACCGGCCCCAGGGCCGGTTTTTTATTGCCCGCAAAAACCTGTAGGAGCGAGCTTGCTCGCGAACAGACTCATCAGCCACCTCGCAGCGGCCGGCAAACCACATTCGCGAGCAAGCTAGCCCCTACGAAAAGCCGTTTATTTTTCAGGCCACGGCATGATCGGAATCGCCGTCACCGCATTCTGCGGACTGCCCTCGATCACCCGGTCGCTGTAGACCAGATAGACCAGCGCATTGCGCTTCTTGTCGAAGAAGCGCACCACCTGCATGGTCTTGAACACCAGCGAAGTGCGCTGCTGGAACACCACCTCGCCGTCCTTGAGCTCACCCGCGAAGCGGATCGGCCCGACCTGGCGACAGGAGATCGACGCCTCGGCACGATCCTCCGCCAGACCCAGCCCACCCTTCACGCCGCCGGTCTTCGCGCGAGACAGGTAGCAGCTGACACCCTGCACCTTCGGATCATCGAAAGCCTCGACGACGATCTTGTCGTTCGGCCCGACCCACTTGAAGACGGTGGACACCTCGCCAACCACATCGGCCCGGGCCAGCGCCGGCAGCAACATCAGCGCCGCCATCAATCCCTTGCGCATGAGCAATCTCCTCAGACGAGCACCAGGTTGTCGCGATGCACCAGCTCCGGACCATCGACATAGCCAAGCATGCCCTCGATGGCATCGGTCGGCTGGCCGATGATCTTCTGCGCCTCGAGAGCACTGTAGTTAGCCAGGCCGCGAGCAATCTCGCGCCCCTGCCGATCCACACAGACCACCATTTCACCGCGACGGAAGCTGCCCTGTACGGCCTTCACACCGACCGGCAGCAAGCTCTTGTGATCCTGAGCCACCGCCTTCACCGCACCATCATCCAGCACCAGGGTGCCACGCATCTGCAGATGGCCGGCCAGCCACTGCTTGCGGGCCGCCTTGCGGCTCTGCTCGGGCGTCAGCAAGGTACCCAGGCGCTCACCGGCACGCAGGCGATCCAGCACGCGTTCGATGCGCCCACCGACGATCACCGTGTGCGCACCGGAACGCGCCGCCAGGCGCGCCGCGCGCAGCTTGGTCTGCATGCCGCCACGACCCAGCGCCCCGCCAGTGCCGCCCGCCACTGCATCCAGGGCCGGGTCATCGGCGCGAGCCTCGAAGATCAGCTCGGCGTCGGGATTGTTGCGCGGGTCAGCGTCGAACATGCCGTCGCGATCGGTGAGGATCACCAACAGGTCGGCCTCGACCAGGTTGGCCACCAGCGCCGCCAGGGTGTCGTTGTCGCCGAAGCGGATCTCGTCGGTGACCACGGTGTCGTTCTCGTTGATCACCGGGATCACGCCGAGGTCGACCAGCGTGCGCAGGGTGTTGCGCCCATTCAGGTAGCGCTTGCGGTCCGAGAGGTCGTCATGGGTCAGCAGCACCTGGGCGGTCTGCAGGCTATGCACGCCGAAGCTGGACTCCCAGGCCTGCACCAGGCCCATCTGCCCCACCGCGGCGGCCGCCTGCAGTTCGTGCATGTCGTTAGGCCGGGAAACCCAGCCCAGGCGACTCATGCCCGCCGCGACGGCGCCCGAGGACACCAGCACCAGTTCGACACCCGCGCAATGCAGCGCGACCATCTGCTCGACCCACACCGCCATGGCATCGCGATCCAGACCGCGACCGTCGGCGGTCAGCAACGCACTGCCAATCTTGACTACCCAGCGCTTGGCGCCAGTGACCTTCTCACGCATACCCTCAACCTTAGAAGTCAGGCTTCACACGTTTCATCCGGACCGGCGAGCGCCGCTCCGATCAAGGCACGTAGAAGATTTCCGGCCCGTCGCCGTCGTCTTCGTCATCCTCGAAATCATCGTCATCCACATCGTCGGCATTCTTCAGGCCGGCGCGACGCAGTGCACGGGCATCGTCCAGCGCCTGCAGACGGGCACGGGCCTCGTCTTCGATGCGCTGATCCAGCGCCGCCAGGGCTTCGCCGTAGGCCGGTTCTTCCTCGATGCGCAGGGTGCGCTCGTCGAGGTACTTCATGATGTCCTGGCTCAGCGCCTCGGTGCCTTCACGCTCCAGGGCGGAGATCACGTAGACCGGACCTTCCCAGCCCAGGCGCTCGACCACGGCCTGTTTGCGACGCTCCTGCTCCTCGGGCTCGAGGATCTGGTCCATCTTGTTCAGCACCAGCCAGCGGTCACGCTCGGTCAGCGCCGGGCTGAACTTCTCCAGCTCGTGGACGATGGTTTCCGCGGCATCAGCCGGGTCGCTCTCGTCCAGCGGCGCCATGTCGACGATGTGCAGCAGCAGGCGGGTACGCGCCAGGTGCTTGAGGAAGCGGATACCCAGGCCGGCGCCTTCGGCGGCACCTTCGATCAGGCCAGGGATATCGGCAACCACGAAACTCTTGAAGCGGCCGACACTGACCACGCCCAGGTTCGGCACCAGGGTGGTGAAGGGGTAATCGGCGACTTTCGGCTTGGCGGCGGACACCGCGCGAATGAAGGTGCTCTTGCCGGCGTTCGGCAGGCCGAGCAGGCCGACGTCCGCCAGTACTTTCAGCTCCAGCTTGAGGTCACGCGCCTCGCCGGGCTTGCCCGGAGTGGTCTGGCGCGGCGCACGGTTGGTACTGGACTTGAAGCGGGTATTGCCCAGGCCGTGCCAGCCGCCCTGGGCAACCATGATGCGCTGACCGGCAGCGGTCAGGTCACCGATGATTTCCTGGGTACTGGCATCGATGATGGTGGTACCGACCGGCACGGGCAGGACGAGATCGTCACCCTTGGCGCCGGTGCAATCCTTGCTGCCGCCGTTCTCGCCACGCTGGGCATCGAAACGGCGGGTATAGCGGTAGTCCACCAGGGTATTCAGGTTCTCGTCGGCCTCGAGGAACACCGAGCCGCCGTCACCACCGTCACCGCCGTTGGGACCGCCTTTCTCGATGAACTTCTCGCGGCGGAAGCTCATGAGGCCGTTGCCGCCGTCACCGGCTTTCACGTGGATGGATACTTCGTCGACGAATTTCATTGCGAACGCCTCCCGCAGCACCTGCGGGTTGAAAATAAGAAAAGGAGCATAGGATACAGCCAAGTCCGCGCAAACGCCCGAACCGACAGCACCTCGCCCGGAAACGCCAGAAACAAAAAAGCCCCGTCGCGAGACAGGGCTTTTTCAGTGAGAGCTCGCTTAGGCAGCGACAACGCTTACATAGCGACGGCCAAAGGCGCCTTTCACTTCGAACTTGATCACGCCGTCGATTTTCGCGAACAGGGTGTGATCCTTGCCCATGCCAACGCCGTAACCAGCGTGGAACTGGGTACCGCGCTGACGCACGATGATGTTGCCTGCTTTGACAGCCTGGCTACCGAACAGCTTCACGCCAAGGCGTTTACTTTCGGAATCGCGGCCGTTGCGGGTACTACCGCCAGCTTTTTTGTGTGCCATGAGTCAATCTCCTGAAAAGGAATTAGGCCTGGATGCCGGTGATTTTGATTTCAGTGAACCACTGGCGGTGGCCCTGACGCTTCATGTGGTGCTTGCGGCGGCGGAACTTGATGATGCGCACTTTGTCGTGACGACCGTGGGAAACCACTTCTGCGGTCACTTTCGCGCCTTCTACCACCGGCAGGCCGATCTTGACGTCATCGCCGTTGGCGACCAGCAGAATGCGATCCAGGTTGATCGCTTCGCCGGTGGCGACGTCGAGTTTCTCGACCTTGAGGAATTCGCCTTCGGTGACTTTGTATTGCTTGCCACCAGTAACAATTACTGCGTACATCTGGATGTCTCCGTTAGACCTGCTCACCCGACGCTTTATAGAAAGAGGAATCGGTCGGCATGGCTGCATGGGGCCGGAAGGGACGCCCGTGCAATTGCGTAAGGCAGGGTATGCCAGGGAAGTTCGGGGCCGAGATTGTACGCAAACCAATGCCCCGGATCAAGCCTCATGGGGCCTTGCCTTGACAGCCCCAACCCCGGCACCTAGCATGCCGCGCAATCTACGAGGAGCGCTGTCTTTGATGCAACCCCAGGCTTTCTATCGCGTGGTGGCGGACGACTTCACCGCCGTCGACGGCATCATTCGTCGCCAACTCACTTCCCGCGTTCCCCTGGTGGAAAAGATCGGCGACTACATCATCTCCGCCGGCGGCAAGCGGCTGCGTCCGCTGCTGGTGCTGCTCTCGGGCAAGGCCCTGGGCTACTCGGGCGATGACCTGCAACTGCTGGCCGCCACCATCGAGTTCCTGCACACCTCCACCCTCCTGCACGACGACGTGGTCGACGCCTCCGGCCTGCGCCGCGGCCGCGCTACCGCCAACGCCCAGTGGGGCAACGCACCGAGCGTGCTGGTGGGCGACTTCCTTTATGCACGCTCCTTCGAAATGATGGTCGAACTGGGCTCCATGCCGGTCATGCGCATCATTTCCCAGGCCACCCGCGTGATCGCCGAGGGCGAAGTGCTGCAGTTGTCCAAGGTCCGCGACGCCAGCACCACCGAAGAAACCTACATGGAAGTCATCCGCGGCAAGACCGCGATGCTCTTCGAAGCCTCCACCCACAGCGCCGCCGCGCTGGCCAACGCCCAGCCGGAGCAATCCGAGGCGCTGCGCCTGTTCGGTGATGCCCTGGGTATCGCCTTCCAGTTGGTGGACGACCTGCTCGACTACCGTGGCGACGCCGCCAGCCTGGGCAAGAACGTCGGCGACGACCTCGCCGAAGGCAAGCCCACCCTGCCGCTGATCGTCACCATGCGCGACGGTACGCCGGAACAGGCCAGCCTGGTGCGCAAGGCCATCCAGCAAGGCGGCAGCCAGGACCTGGAAGGCATCCGCGCTGCCGTCGAGGCCGCCGGCGCCCTGGACTACACCGCCAACCTCGCCCGCGAGTACGCGGCCCGCGCCATCGACTGCCTGAAGGCGCTGCCGGACAACGAGTACCGCGCCGCGCTGACCGAACTGGCCGAGTTCGCCGTCGCCCGCACGCACTGATCCAACGCTCCGCAAAAGCCCGCCCCGGTTCGCCGCGGCGGGCTTTTTATTGCCGCTCCGTTGATCGGGAGCCACAGATCGTCGCCCAGGTGAAATTTTTCCAATTCAGGCTTGCTATTAAGATAATAAGAATTATTCTCATCAAACGGTCTACACGGAGGAACTTGCCATGACCTACATGATCGACGCCTGGCTGGATCGCCCGCACCCGTATTTGCGCATCCTGCATCGGGATACCGGGGAAGTCTGCGCGGTGCTGGAAGAAGACGCGCTGGACGAGTTGCGCGAACAGGGTGGCCTGGAGCTGTCGGAACTCTCCACCAGCGAGCCGCTGGTGCTCAAGGAGTTGGTGCGCAATCTGTTCCTGTTCTGTTACGCCCGCGCGCTGCGCTGAGCGCCACGCCAGACTGTAGGAGCGAGCTTGCTCGCGAACCTCTCAACGCTGGCGCTAGGCCGTTCGCGAGCAAGCTCGCTCCTACAAAAAGCGCGTGCAATCCGATTTACGGCGGCGCCGGATGCGCCGTCGGTGCTCCGCCGCCCGGGAGGCGGATGTACAAAGGGGCGCCTGAGCGCCCCTCTACCTGCGCAGTCGCCAAGGATGGCGCTGCGCAGCGACCCTTAGGAAATCAGAGGATTTCCAGCAGTTCGACGTCGAACACCAGCACGCTGTGCGGCGGGATGCTGCCGACGGCCTGGCCGCCGTAGGCCAGCTCGCTCGGCACGTGCAGGCGCCACTTGCTGCCGGCGTTCATCAGTTGCAGGGCCTCGACCCAGCCGGCGATCACGCCGCCCACCGGGAACTCGGCCGGCTGGCCGCGCTCGTAGGAGCTGTCGAACACGGTACCATCGACCAGGGTGCCGTGGTAATGGGTACGCACGGTGTCCTCGCGGGACGGCTTGGCGCCCTCGCCTGCCACCAGCACTTCGTACTGCAGGCCGGATGGCAGGACGGTCACGCCTTCGCGCTTGGCGTTTTCCACCAGGTACTCGCGGCCAACGGCGGCGGCGGCTTCGGCTTGCGCCTGGGCTTCGGCCTGCATGCGCTCGCGGATCACCTGGAAGCTGGCGGACAGGGCTTCGCCCGGCACGCGGCTTTCGGCGCCTGCAAAGGCGTCGGACAGGCCGGCCAGGACGGCGTCGAGGGTCATACCCGGAACCGGGTTCGAGCGCAGTTGGTCGCCGAGCTGGCGGCCGATGCCGTAGCTGACGCGGGCTTCGTCGGTGGAAAGGTTGAGTTCGCTCATGGCGGCGCTCCGCTGGGGGGTCAAAAAAGGGCCGCCAGCCTAGCACAGATGATCCGCCGCCCCCACCGCTGCCGGCCTAGTGCAGCGGGATGGGCACGCCGTCACCGATGTCGAGCTCATCCTGCAGGCCGACCATCTCGTCATGCACCACCGCATGCACCAGTTGGAACGGCACCGCCGGCAAGGCATGCAGCACCTCGCGGGCATGGGCGACGGAGCGCACGCTGAGCACATGCCCCATCACGTCCTGGATCGGATAGAAGCGTCCGCCCATCCGGGCTTCGAGCACATAGATATCGCCTTCCAGCGACACCAGGTTGATTTCGTCGATATCCCCGGCGAGGGAGCGATTGGTCAGTTCCTCGAGATTCATGAGGCACCTCCTGCACATGGCGTCATGCAAAAGTCTTGTACAGCCCCCCGTCACCGCAAGCCGGAAACGCAGCCGCCCGTCCGTTTCACAACGGACGGGCGGCTGGAGGAACGCCTGTCGGGGCTCAGTGGTCGTGGCGCGTGGCCTTGTCCAGGTAACCCATAGCGAACGCGGACAGGACGAAGGTGAGGTGGATGATCACGTACCACATCAGCTTGTTGTCCGGGACGTTCTTGGCGTCCATGAAGATGCGCAGCAGGTGGATCGAGGAGATCGCCACGATGGAGGCGGCGACCTTGTTCTTCAGCGAACTGGCGTCCATCTTGCCCAGCCAGTTGAGCTTCTCCTTGTTTTCGTCGATGTCCAGCTGCGACACGAAGTTCTCGTAGCCGGAGAACATCACCATTACCAGCAGGCCGCCGACCAGCGCCATGTCGATCAACGACAGCAGCACCAGGACCAGATCCGCCTCGGCAATCGTGAAGATGCTCGGCAGGATGTGGACGATTTCCTGGAAGAACTTGATGGTCAGGGCCAGCAGCGCCAGCGACAGGCCGATGTAGATCGGCGCCAGCAGCCAGCGGGCGGCGTACAGGGAGTTTTCGACGAAGCGTTCCATGATACTCGTGGGATTAGTCTGGAGGGTCGAAGTATAACTGAAGGAAATTTCAGTATTGTTCCGCATTTTTGTGGACAAATATGTAACCCGCCACGGGGCCGCCCGGCGACAGCCAGACACCTCGAATGCCCCGCGACTCAGGCCACGTTCTGTATCAGGACTCCGGGCGGAACTGATAATTCCCCAGGTGGCGACAGCGCTCACCGTTCAAACGGCGCAGCTCGGCCTGCAGGTGCAGTTGCCAGATCGGTGGGTCGGACGCCTCGATGTAACCCTGCTGGGCCAGGCAATCGGAAATCGCGTCGAGCACCCCCTCCGCGACGAAGGGCCCGAAGAACGGGCCTTGCGCCTTGATGGCGGTAGGTTGCGCACCGGCCATGCCGGCGGCACACAACAGCATCCAGAGTCCGTTCTCTCCGGCCAGCGGCCTGATCGCGCATTCGATTCGCGTGGTCAGCCCCAGACAGGGGCGGATAAGGCAGAGGTTACGCGGCATAGCGGCACCCTCGCGGTGGTCCTGATTTTGAGACTACACCCAGGTTCCGACACGCGAAAGCGCCGTTTTATCCACGCCGGCTGTGGATAAGCATGTGAACTGCGCGGGGGCAGGAGCACCAGGGCGACGCCCCGCGCGGCGTGGAGGCGGCTGGTCAGGTTCTGCTCAGTCGGTGTCCTTCTTCTTCCGCACGCGCTCCTTCTCCACCGGCGACTTGGCCGCCTTGGCCTTCGCCGCGGCTTCCTTGAGCGGTTTTTCCTTCTCGTCTTCTTCCATGCCGAGCTCGGAGATTTCCTTCAAACGCTCGACGACGCGGGCATTCACGCTGCCTTTCGGGAAATTGCCCTTGGCGTCCGGCGCACCGGCCGGCTGGCCGACCAGCAGGCTCAGCGCCTCGTCGGCCTGGCGCACGGCGTAGATATGGAACTGGCCATTGCGCACCGCCTGCAGCACGCGCTCATCCAGCATCAGGGTGCTGACGTTGGAGCGCGGGATGATCACCCCTTGCTCACCGGTCAGGCCGCGCGCTTCGCAGAGACGGAAGAAGCCCTCGATCTTCTCGTTGACCCCGCCGACCGCCTGCACTTCGCCGAACTGGTTGATCGAACCGGTGATGGCGAAGCACTGCCGCAGCGGCGTGCGCGACAGCGCGGAGATCAGCGTGCAGACCTCGCCCAACGAGGCACTGTCACCGTCCACGTAACCGTAGGACTGCTCCAGGGCGATGCTCGCGGAAATCTCCAGCGGGAACTCCTGCGCATAACGGCTGCCAAGGTAACCGGTGAGGATCATCACGCCCTTGGAGTGGATCGGCTGGCCGAGGCTCACCTCGCGCTCGATGTCGACGATGCCGCTGCCGCCGGGATAGACGGTGGCGGAAATCCGCGCCGGCACGCCGAAGGCCGAATCGCCGACCTCCAGTACGGTCAGGCCGTTGCACTTGCCGACGGCGGCGCCTTCGGTATCGATCAGGATGATCCCGGCCAGCATGTCGTCGAGGATGCGCCCGGACACCCGTCCGGTGCGGGTCTCCTTGGCTTTCAGGGCGCGCTCGATGTGGCCGAGGTCGGTCATCTCTTCGTTCGCCAGTTGACGGATGAAGTCCGCCTCGCTGACCAATTGGAACAGATCGCTGATGCGCGCCGACAGGCGTCCCTGGTGTTCGGCCAGGCGCGCGCTGTAGGTCGCCAGGCGGGCGACGGCGGCGCTGCTCAGCGGCGCCAGGCCCTCTTCGGAGGTGCGGGTCTTCAGCAACTGGGCGAACTGTTCGAGGCTGTCCTCGCCCAGCGGGATGTCCTCGTCGAAGTCCACCAGGACGCGGAACATCTCCTGGAAGTCCGGATCCAGGTCCTGCAGCGTGTAATAGATCTGCCGCGAACCGATGATGATCACCTTGATGTTCAGCGGGATCACTTGCGGCGTCAGGCTCATGGCCGCCAAGCGGCCCAGTTCGGCCAGCGGCGACTCCATCTTCAGCTGGCGCGAATGCAGCGCGCGCTTGAGCGCATCCCAGACGAACGGCTCGCTGAGCAGCTTCTCCGCCTCCAGCACCAGGAAGCCGCCATTGGCGCGATGCAGCGCGCCCGAACGCAGCTGGCGGTAGCTGGTATACAGCGCGCCCTGGTCGGAGGCGTATTCGATACGGCCGAACAGGTTGTCGTAGGTCGGATGCGACTCGAAGATCACCGGCGCGCCGCTGGTGGAATGGTGGCCGATCACCTGGTTGGGGGCGTACTGCTCCTGCAGCCCCTGCTTGCGCTGCGGGTCGGTGCGGTCCGAGTCCACCAACTGGTCGACCACGGTCTTCAGCAGGTTCAGCTGCATCGCCTGCAGGTAGGCGCTGACACCGGAGTTGTTGTTGTACTTCTCCACCAGTGGCGCCAGCAGCGGCTGCAGGGCCAGGGTGATGGTTTCCTCGTTGAGCTGGCGCAGTTGGTTGCTGGACTCGCGTTTCCACTGCGGCAGGCTGGCCAGTTCCTCGTTGAGGTGCTCTTCCAGCGTGGCGATATCGGCGTGGAAGCGTTCGCGCTCGGCTTCGGGCAGTTGGGCGAAGTCCGCCTCGTCCAGCGCCTTGCCCTCGCTCATCGGGGTGAAGGCGATGTTGGCGCTGTCGCGGTACAGCGCGACGTCCTTCTCCAGCGCCAGGCGCTCGACGGTGTCCAGGGCCTTGTCGTAGCGCTGGTTGAAGGCGCGGTCGATGGCGCTCTTCTTCTGCTGGTAGGCCGGATTCTCGAACACCGAGGGGAAGGTGGCGAGCAGGTTGTCGATCAGGTGATCGAAGTCAGCGCCGAAATCCGCCGCGCTGCCCGGCGGCAGCTCGATGGCGCGCGGCTCGCGGGACTCGTCGAAATTGTTGACGTAGACCCAGTCCGCCGGCGTGGGCAGACGCTTGCCCTCGGCCTTCAGGTAGCGCTGCACGAACGAGAAGCGACCGGTGCCCGGCTCGCCCATGACGAACACGTTGTATCCCGGACGCGGCATCGCCACGCCGAACTGCAATGCCTCCACCGCGCGCTCCTGGCCGAGTACGCCGAGGAAGGGCTCCAGTTCGTCGGTGGTGGTGAAGGGGAATTGTTCGGGGGAGAAGGGACGGGTCAGTTCATCGGGCGCCAGGCGCAGGCCTGCAGCAACGGAATCGGGCATCGGAAGTCCTTGCTTCGGGCGGCGCGAGGCCGCGGAGAGTTGTCCGCATTCTCGCGCCCCCCGCGCGCCACTGGCAAGGCAGTATTGGTGACAGTATCAGTCCACTTCATCGGCGCAGCGCAGGCAATGCTCCGCCGCCGGCAACGCCTGCAGACGGCGCGCTTCGATCGGTTCTCCGCAGCGCGCACAGAGGCCGTAGGTGCCGTCCGCCAGGCGCAGGCGCGCCAGCCCGACCAGCCGCATGCCCGCCTCCGCTTCCGCCAGCAGCGCGCGCAGGACGTCGTCGTTCTGCCGCTGCTGGGCCTGCTCGGCGAAGTCCGGCGAATGGGTCCGACCGAGATCGCGACGGATCGCCTCGGCACGCCGGGAATACTCCACCGCCAGTTGATCCAGGGTCGGACGCGGATCGAAATCGGCCATGACGACCTCCTTGCAAGGGGAACTCCTTCCAGTGTGGCCCGTTCCAAGACAACCGCCGCTGATGCCGATCAATAACCTGCCGGCGAGCGGCGGCAAGCCCGAATGCGCCGCACAGGAGCGCATCGGCTTCCTTGACACCCCGTGCTCATTCCTAAAAGCTTCAGGCGGCGCTGTTTGCTGTCAGCGACACCTGCCCGTATTCAAGAAAAGAGAGAAAACACGATGAAAAGGATTCTGATCGGTACCCTCCTCGCCACCGCCTCCCTCAGCGCTCTGGCCGACGCTCCCGGCAGCGACGGCTGCGGCTGGGGCAACATGCTCTTCAAGGGCCAGCGCGGCACCGCCACTCACGTCCTGGCGGCCACCACCAACGGCACCAGCGGCAACAACACCTTCGGCATGACCACCGGCACCAACGGCTGCCACACCAATGGCGCGCTGACCTACGGCGGCAAGCCGATGATCGTGCTCAGCAGCATGATGGACGAGCTGTCCGAAGACATGGCCAAGGGTAACGGCGAAGCCCTGACCACCTACGCCGTAGTCCTGGGCGTGCAGCCGCAGGATCGCGCGCACTTCGCCGAAGTGGCCCACCAGCACTTCGCCCAGATCTTCAACAAGTCCGACGTCACCGCGGAAGACGTGTACGCCAACACCCAGGCTGTCCTGAAGCAGGACGCCCAGCTGGCCAAGTACGCCGAACAGGCCTGACGGCCACGCGCGAGCCCACCGTCACGGTGGGCTCTCTCCTCTCCTTCCAGTAGTCCCCTCCATGCCCAAACGCCTGTTGCCCTGGATGGCGCTGTGCGCCTGCTCCTCACTGTTCGCCGCACCACAGATCGCCCCGCAGCGCCTGCAGGCACTGGCCAGCGAACCCTACTGGCTCGCCCTGGGCCACTACGAGCCCGCCAGGCTGGGCGGCTGGCGCAGCTTCGTCGACGACCCGAAGTTCTTCCTCGCCGCCGATGGCGAGCAGCACCCCGACGCCGAACTGGCCGCTACCGTGAAGGCGCTCTACGCCCCTGCCGAACTCGGCGACAAGCACGCTCAGTGCGTCTACCCGGCGCGCACCCGCTGGCTGCGCCAGCAACTGCAACTCGACGACCTGCCGTCCGTGGCCTGCCAGGAGTACAAGACCTGGTACACCGACATCAATCCGCACAGCGCGGTGCTGGTGTTCCCCGCGGCCTACCTGAACAGTCCGTCTTCGATGTTCGGCCACACCCTGCTGCGCATCGACCAGGCCGACGTCGACTCCGACAACACCGCCCTGCTGAGCTATGCCCTGAACTTCGGCGCCTACATCGAGGGCATGGACAACAGCATCCTCTACGCCTGGAAGGGCCTGATGGGCGGCTACCCCGGCCTGTTCGCCCTGGTGCCGTACCGCGAGAAGCTCTCCGAGTACGGCCGCCTGGAGAACCGCGACCTCTGGGAATACCGGCTCAACCTGAGCCCTGAAGAAACCGGGCGGATGGTCGAGCACGTCTGGGAGCTCAAACAGGTTCGCTTCAAGTACTACTTCTTCGACGAGAACTGCTCGTTCCGCCTGCTGGAGCTGTTGGAAATCGCCCGCCCCGGCACCGAACTCACCGACCAGTTCCCGCTCACCGCCATTCCCACCGACACCGTGCGCGCGGTGGAGAACGCCGGGATGATCGAGCGCATCGACTACCGCCCCTCCCGCGAGCGCGAACTGCTCGCCCGCGGCGCGCCGCTGAGCCATGAGGAAAAACGCCTGGCGCGCCGGATGGCGGACGACGACCGACTGCTCGACAGCCTCGACTTCAAGGCCCTGCCCGCCGAGCGCCAGGCGCTGGTGCAGGACACCGCCTTCCGCCTGGTGCGCTACCGCGCCACCGGTCAGGAGCGCGACAAGGCCATCGCCTCGCGCAGCTACAACCTGCTCAAGGCCATCAACCAGAACCCACCGCCCGCGCTGACCGTGGAGCGCCCCGGCCAGCCGGAAGACGGCCATGAATCGCGCACCTGGCAACTGGGCGCCGGCAGCCGCGATGGCGAAGCCTTCGCCCAGTACGGCCTGCGCATGGCCTATCACGACCTCGCCGACAACCAGTACGGATTCCCCCTCGGTGCGCAGATCGAGCTCGGCCAGCTGAAGCTGCGCCAGTACGAGGGCAATCGCTGGCAACTGCAGCAACTGGACCTGGTCACCATCCGCTCGATGACGCCGCGCAACGAGCTGCTCAAGCCGCTCTCCTGGCAGGTTTCCGGCGGCTGGGAGCGCGTGCTCGGCAAGCACAGCGAGAATGACCACGACACCCTGGTCGGCCATCTCAACGGCGGCGCCGGTGGCAGCTGGAAGCTCAGCAACGAGCTGCAGGCCTATGCCCTGGGCACCGCGCGGATCGAGAACAACCAGGACTTCGCCGCAACCATCGCCCCGGCGCTGGGCTTCGACACCGGCCTGCTGTGGAGCAATCCGCTGGGCAACCTGACCCTCGAGGCCAAGGGCGACTACTTCCACAACGGCGAAGTCCGCCGCAGCCTGAGCCTCGGCCAGCAGGTCGAACTGGGCCGCAACCTCGGCCTGCGTCTGTCGGCCCAGCGCGAGTTCAGCCACCTGGCCACGCCGGTCAACGAAGTGATGCTGGAGCTGCGCTGGTACCACTACTGAGCCCGGCGGTTCCGGCGCACAATGGAAAGCCTGCTGAACGCCGGAATCGCCCATGAGCAGCACGCCCTATCAACTGCTGGAAGTCGCCCACGGCAAGCCGATCAAGCTGTGGACTGCCGGCGTGCCGGTGGAGGACGACGCGTGCCGGCAACTGCTGAACACCGCGAAGATGCCCTTCATCTTCAGGCACCTGGCCGTGATGCCGGACGTTCACCTGGGCAAGGGCTCGACCATCGGCAGCGTGATCCCTACCCAGGGCGCGATCATCCCGGCCGCCGTCGGCGTGGACATCGGCTGCGGCATGATCGCGGCGCGCACCTCGCTGGTGGCTTCCGACCTGCCGGACAATCTGCACGGCCTGCGCAGCGCCATCGAGAAGGCCGTGCCCCACGGCAAGACCTTCGGCCGCCGCGACCAGGGCGCCTGGGAACACGTGCCGGCGCACGCCGATGAGGCGTGGAGATCACTGGCCGGGCGCTTCAAGGCAATCACCGGCAAGTACCCGAGGCTGGAAAAGACCAACAACCGCCATCACCTGGGCACCCTGGGAACCGGCAACCATTTCATCGAAGTCTGCCTCGACGAGGCCGACCGCGTCTGGTTCATGCTGCACAGCGGCTCGCGCGGCGTCGGCAACGCCATCGGCAATCTGTTCATCGAGCTGGCCCAGGCCGACATGCGCCAGCACATCGCCAACCTGCCTGACCGGGACCTGGCGTACTTCGAGGAAGGCAGTCGGCATTTCGACGACTACGTGGAAGCCGTGGGATGGGCCCAGGACTTCGCCCGGCAGAACCGCGAACTGATGATGCGCGCCGTGATCGCCGCCACGAGGCAGGTGATCCGCAAACCGTTCGATGCCAGCCTGGAAGCGGTGAACTGCCACCACAACTACGTGCAGAAGGAGCGTCACTTCGGCGAAGAGGTACTGGTGACTCGCAAGGGCGCGGTGTCCGCGCAGAAGGGCCAGCTCGGTATCATCCCCGGTTCGATGGGCGCCCGGAGCTTCATCGTCCGTGGCCTGGGCAACGAAGAGGCCTTCTGCTCCTGCAGCCACGGCGCCGGCCGGACCATGAGCCGGACCCAGGCGAAGAAACGCTTCAGCGTGGCGGACCAGGTGCGCGCCACCGCGCATGTCGAATGTCGCAAGGACAAGGACGTGATCGACGAGATCCCGATGGCCTACAAGGACATCGAGGCGGTGATGAACGCCCAGCGCGACCTGGTGGAGGTGCTGCACACCCTGCGCCAGGTGGTCTGCGTGAAAGGCTGAGACCGGCTTCAGCGGACGGAAGGACCGGTAGCACAGGCGGATCACACCGGCTTGACGCTTTCCTCACACACCGCCCGATAGAGTGCCGCCACGCCACCCTGCCGGTGGCGAATCTCTCCATCCGGCGCGTGCGCCCGCCCATTGGCACACGGGAGTTTTCATGGCGCCCCGCGCCATCTTCATCCTGCTTCTGCTCGCCCCGCTGGCCGGCTGCGAAACCACTCACCAGACACTGATCGCCCAGGGCTATCCGCCCGCCTACGCCGACGGTTTCGACGACGGCTGCGGCAGTGGCCGTCAGGCGGCTGGCGCCATCACCGGTGAGTTCCGCAAGAACGTGCCGCGCTACCTGGCCGACAAGCAGTACGCCCTGGGCTGGGGCGACGGTTTCCAGCAATGCCAGGCCCAGTCCGTCAGCCAGGACCGCCAGCGCTATGAGTCGCAGCGCAACAGCGACCGTGAGCGCGACTGGGAACAAGAGAAAGACCGTGCCCTGGGGCGCGCCTTGCGCGGCAACTGAAACTGCGGCAAAGCCCCGCACCAGACGCGTCCCTTGTCCTTGACCCCGATCAAGCCGGCCTTGCGCCGGCTGGCCTCTCCTAGAACGTGGAACAGAAGACTATCCGCCTGAGAAAGGAGAACACCTCATGCAGCCACTGAAATGGGTCCTGGGCAGCCTGGTAATGCTCGCCAGCACCTCGGCCGCCCACGCCGACGCCCTGCGCGACCACGCCAACGGTCTCTTCAAGCCCATTCCGGAGCAAGCCAGCGACACGCTCGACCCCAACCAGGTCGAACTGGGCCGGCAGCTGTTCTTCGAGCCACGCCTGTCCGCCAGCCACGTGATCAGTTGCAACACCTGTCACAACGTCGGCACCGGCGGCGCCGACAACGTCCCCGCGTCCAGCGGTCACGCCTGGCAGAAAGGCGCGCGCAACTCGCCCACCGTGTTCAACGCGGTGTTCAACGTTGCGCAGTTCTGGGATGGCCGCGCCAAGGACCTGGAAGAACAGGCCAAGGGCCCGGTGCAGAACCCGGTGGAGATGCACAACACACCGAACAACGTCGAGGCCACGCTGCGCAGCATGCCGGAGTACGTCGCCTCCTTCGAAAAGGCCTTCCCCAGCGACAAGCAACCGGTCAGCTTCGACAACATGGCGCGCGCCCTGCAGGCCTTCGAATCGACCCTGATCACCCCCGACTCGCGCTTCGACCTGTACCTCAAGGGCGACGACAATGCCCTCGACGCCCGTGAGAAGAAGGGCCTACAGACCTTCATGAGCTCGGGCTGCATCAGTTGCCACAACGGCGTGAACCTGGGCGGCCAGGCGTACTTCCCGTTCGGCCTGGTGAAGAAGCCCGACGGCAAGGTCCTGCCCAGCGGCGACAAGGGCCGCTTCGAGGTGACCAAGACGCAGAACGACGCGTACGTGTTCCGCGCCGCGCCGCTGCGCAACGTCGCCCTCACCGCGCCGTACTTCCACAGCGGACAGGTCTGGGATCTGGAGGAAGCCGTGGCGATCATGGGCACCGCGCAGTTGGGCAAGCAGCTCAACACCGAGGAAGTCGGTGACATCGTCGCCTTCCTCAAGACCGTCACCGGCAAGCAGCCGAAGGTGGAATACCCGCTGCTGCCGCCGAGCACCGCGACCACGCCGCGACCGGTGGATTGACGATGGGCCTGTAGGACCGAGGGGGGCGCCCAGCCCTTGCTCACGAACCAGCCTAACGTCGAAGTCATCGGGCGGTTTTTCGCGAGCAAGCTCGCTCCTACGAAGAGCAGCCCGCGCTTCGCCGGCTGAAAAGAAAAACGGGCCCGATGGGCCCGTTCTTCATGCAGGGGAAGCGGTCAGACCACGCCCTGGGCCAGCATGGCGTCGGCGACCTTGACGAAACCGGCGATGTTGGCGCCCTTCACGTAGTTGATCCGGCCGTTCTCCTCGCCGTAGTGCTCACAGGCGTGGTGGATGTTCTGCATGATGCCGTGCAGACGCTGGTCCACCTCGCCGGCGGTCCAGTGCAGGCGCATGGCGTTCTGGCTCATCTCCAGGCCGCTGGTGGCCACGCCGCCGGCGTTGGAGGCCTTGCCCGGCGCGTAGAGGATGCCGGCCTCGAGGAAGATATCCACAGCCTCCAGGGTCGACGGCATGTTCGCGCCTTCGGCCACGCAGATGCAGCCGTTGGCCAGCAGGGTGCGCGCGTCGCTGGCGTCCAGCTCGTTCTGGGTGGCGCAGGGCAGCGCGATGTCGCAGGCGAGCGCCCACGGACGCTGGCCGGCGAGGAAACGCAGGCCGGGACCGGTCATCTCGCTGAGACGGCCGCGACGCACGTTCTTCAGCTCCATCACCGCTTCCCACTGTTCCGAGGTCAGCCCGGCTTCGGCGAACAGGGTGCCTTCGGAGTCGGACAGCGAGATCACCTTGCCGCCCAGTTCCATCACCTTCTGCGCCGCGTACTGGGCCACGTTGCCGGAGCCGGAGATCGCCACGCGCTGGCCATCGAAGCCGCTGTTGCGCGCCTTGAGCATTTCCTGGGCGAAATAGACGCAGCCGAAGCCGGTCGCTTCCGGGCGGATCAGGCTGCCGCCGTACGCCAGGCCCTTGCCGGTCAACACCGAGGTGAACTCGTTGGACAGGCGCTTGTACTGGCCGAACAGGTAGCCGATCTCGCGGGCGCCGACGCCGATGTCACCGGCGGGCACGTCGAGATCCGCACCGACGTGACGGAACAGCTCGCTCATGAACGACTGGCAGAAGCGCATGACTTCGGCATCGCTCTTGCCCTTGGGATCGAAGTCTGAGCCGCCCTTGCCGCCACCCATTGGCAGCGAGGTCAGGGAGTTCTTGAACACCTGCTCGAAGGCCAGGAACTTGAGCACGCCCAGGTTCACCGACGGGTGGAAACGCAGACCGCCCTTGTACGGACCGATGGCGCTGCTCATCTGCACGCGGAAACCACGGTTGACTCGCACCCGGCCGGCGTCATCCACCCACGGCACGCGGAACAGGATCGCGCGTTCGGGCTCGACGATGCGCTCAACGATGCCGGCTTCCAGGTAATGCGGGTTGGCTTCGAGGAACGGCCAGAGGGAGCGCAGCACCTCTTCCACCGCCTGGTGGAACTCGGGCTGATCGGGGTCGCGCCGCTTGAGGCGCTCGAGGAACGAGTCAACGGATTGGGTCATGTCTACACCGGTACATTTTCTGGTTATGTGATGCTTTTTGCCGGCAGACTCTATCAATCCATGTCGCACTCAGATAGTGCAACGTGACGCTTTTCTGAATCTTTATGGTGCAATTATGTAAATCGCATCCTCGCCGGCCCGGAAGAAAACCAGATTTTTGTATACAAAATCAATAGAAAATCGCACTCGTCCTTGACTCCACAGGAGCGCCCCGATGTCTCCCCACCCCCTCACACTGCTTGCCGCGCTCGTCTGCAGCCTTGCCCTGCCCGCCCATGCGGCCATGAAACTGGGCGATTTCACCGAGTCCGGCGCGCTGCTCGTGGCGGATACATTCGACAGCGAAGTGATCCACAAGTCGAACTTCAGCACCGACGACCTGCAACGCATGTCACGCCAGTTGGAAGAACAGCAACGCACGCTGCAGGACCAGGCGCGGCAAATCGACACACTGCAGCGCCAACTGGAAGAACAGCGCCGCGCCCTGGACGATCTCAAGCGCAACCGCTGAAGCCGGCCAGCCAAAGGCACGGAAACGAAAACGGGGCCCGAAGGCCCCGTTTTCAGTCAGAAGCGGCTTACGCCAGCTTCTTGTAGCGCACACGGTGCGGCTGCGAAGCAGCGTCGCCCAGGCGCTTCTTGCGATCGGCTTCGAACTCGGTGTAGTTGCCTTCGAAGAAGACCACCTTGCCGTCGTCCTCATAGGAGAGGATGTGGGTCGCGATACGGTCCAGGAACCAGCGATCGTGGGAAATCACGATGGCGGAGCCGGGGAAGTCCAGCAGCGCTTCTTCCAGTGCGCGCAGGGTTTCCACGTCGAGGTCGTTGGACGGTTCGTCGAGCAGCAGCACGTTGCCGCCCTGCTTCAGCGTCAGGGCCAGGTGCAGACGGCCGCGCTCACCACCGGAGAGGTCCTTGACGAACTTCTGCTGGTCGCCGCCCTTGAAGTTGAAGCGGCCGACGTAGCTGCGCGACGGGACTTCGTAGTTGCCGATCTTGATCTGCTCGAAGCCGTCGGACACCTGCTCCCACACGGTCTTGTTGCCTTCGAGGATTTCGCGGCTCTGGTCGACACTGGCGATCTGCACGGTTTCGCCGATCTCGATGGTGCCCGAGTCCGGTTGCTCCTTGCCGGTCAGCATGCGGAACAGGGTGGATTTACCCGCACCGTTGCCGCCGATCACGCCGACGATGGCGCCCTTGGGAATGCTCAGCGACAGGTTGTCGATCAGCTCGCGGTCGCCGTAGCCCTTGCAGACGTTGTGCAGCTCGATGACCTTGTCGCCCAGACGCGGACCGGCCGGGATGTAGATCTCGTTGGTCTCGCTGCGCTTCTGGAATTCCTGCGACTGCAGTTCCTCGAAGCGTTGCAGACGGGCCTTGGACTTGGCTTGGCGGCCCTTGGCGCCCTGGCGTACCCACTCCAGTTCGGCCTTCATGGCCTTGGCGTGGGAGGCTTCCTGCTTGGCTTCCTGGGCCAGGCGGTTGGCCTTGGATTCCAGCCAGCCGGAGTAGTTGCCTTCGAACGGGATACCGTGGCCACGGTCGAGTTCCAGGATCCAGCCGGCGACGTTGTCGAGGAAGTAGCGGTCGTGGGTGATCGCTACCACGGTGCCCGGGAAGTCGTGGAGGAAGTGTTCCAGCCAGGCGACGGAGTCGGCGTCCAGGTGGTTGGTCGGTTCGTCCAGCAGCAGCATGTCCGGGGCGGACAGCAGCAGGCGGCAGAGGGCCACGCGGCGCTTTTCGCCACCGGAGAGGTGTTCGATCTTCGCGTCCCACGGCGGCAGGCGCAGGGCGTCGGCGGCGACTTCCAGCTGGCGCTCCAGGTTGTGGCCGTCGGATGCCTGGAGGATGGCTTCCAGCTTGGCCTGCTCGGCGGCCAGGGCGTCGAAGTCGGCGTCCGGCTCGGCGTAGGCGGCATAGACCTCGTCCAGGCGCGCCTGGGCGGCCTTGATCTGGCCGACGGCCTCTTCGACGATGTCGCGCACCGTGGCCTGCGGGTCGAGCTTGGGCTCCTGCGGCAGGTAACCGACGTTGATGCCGGGCATCGGGCGGGCTTCACCTTCGATCTCGGTGTCGACACCGGCCATGATGCGCAGCAGGGTGGATTTACCCGCGCCGTTCAGGCCGAGCACGCCGATCTTGGCGCCGGGGAAGAACGACAGGGAGATGTCCTTGAGGATTTCACGCTTGGGCGGTACGACTTTGCCGACCCGATGCATGGTATAGACGTATTGAGCCATGGATACCTGACTTCTGGGATGAAAAGTGATCGGAATGGGCCGGAACGAACTGCGGCAGGTTCCGGATCGCCGGCGCTGCTGGCCGGATACGGTGGAGTGCCCCCACCGGCGGGCGCGGAGGGCCGGTTCAGGGCCTTCGCGCTAGGCGTGGCGCGGTGATTTCACCCGCGCGCGTGCGGCAAAGCTACCGGAATGGGCCAGGAAGGGCAAACGACGCTCGTCGGCGATACTGGCACATCGCCCAGCTTCCGGGCATCCTAGCTGCGCCGAATCCCGCCGTATCGCCGCCAGGTAACAGGTCCTTGTCTACAACACCCCGCCCTTCCCCGGACTCCCTGGCCAGGCCTGGCCGCGTGGCAACCCGGACCGCCCTGTTGCTGCTAGTCCTGCTGATGCT
Organism: Pseudomonas sp. MT3; assembly: GCF_054720805.1. Lineage (NCBI taxonomy): Bacteria > Pseudomonadati > Pseudomonadota > Gammaproteobacteria > Pseudomonadales > Pseudomonadaceae > Pseudomonas > Pseudomonas sp. MT3. The sequence continues at coordinate 96,418 of NZ_JBTVPY010000006.1, read as the reverse complement.
CGGCCTGCTGTTCTGGCGGCTGTACCAGGAGTTCCGCAGCCAGGAGAGCTTCGAGCGCGAGCGCGTGGTGCTGCACAGCGAGCAACTGGCCCAGCGCATGTCGCTGACCCTCGAGCTGAAGGCGCTGGCCGCGCAGGCCCTGCTCCAGCAACGCGACGAGCGTGGCGACGTCGAAGGCGAACCTGCCCTGCTCATCTGTCTGCGTCGCATCTATCCCGCCTTCCACAGCCTGGTGCGCCTGGAGCGCAATGGCCGCGCCCGGAGCGACTCCGCCATCGGCTTCAAGGATGCCGCCGCCATCGCCACCCTGCGCCAGCGCGGCGGACAGCAGGACTATCACTACGCCTTCAGCGAAGACAAGGGCGGCGTGTTCTACGTCTGGCTGCGGGCCACTGCGCCCGGCGAAGGCGACAGCATCATTCGCCTGGACGAGAAGCTCGCCCGCCGCGGCTGGCTCGCGCAGGTTCGCCCCGACACGCCGCCGTGGATCCTCGAAGACCAGGTGCGCAAGAAGGTCCTGGGCCGCTCCAACGGCTCCCGCCCCGGCCCGCTCAGCGCCGCTTCGCCACTGGAACAGGCACAGAGCCTCGACGGGCTGCCGATCAAGAACACCGACTGGCAACTGCGCCCGCTGTTCGACGTCCAGCGCGTGCGCGCCGCGCTGCTGCCGCGCCTGAGCGGGGAACTGGCGCTGCTGCTGTTGCTCGCCGGTGTCACCGGAGGCGCCCTGCTGCGCCTGCAACGAGAGCAACAGAACCTGCGCGCGCTGACCGCCGACTCCCGGCAACGCCTGCGCCAGGCCGCCCAGGCACTGGGCGCCATCGACGAACGGGTGCTGGTGACCCGCGCCGACGGCCGCCTCGCCTACCTCAATCCGCAGGCCGAGCAGTTGTTCGGCATCCAGGCCGACCAGGCCCACCACCATCACCTGCTGGAACTCCTGCCGGGACTGGGCGCACAGCTCAATGGCGACGCCAACCTGCCGGACAGCGGCGGCACCGAGCTGGTCCGGGTCATCCACACGGGGCAGCCGCGCCTGTTCGCGGTCAGCCGGCGTCCGCTGGACGACACGCTCCACCTCCCGGACCTGCCGTGGCTGCTGCGCGGCGATCCACCGCAAGGCGACCAGGTCTGGGTGCTGCGCGACGTCACCGAGGAACAGCAGGCGCTGCACATCCTCGAAGAGACGCGGCGGCGCTACCAGGACATTTTCGACGGCGTCGGCGTCGCCCTCTGCGTGCTCGATCTGTCGGCGCTGCGGCAGAGCCTGGTGGACCTCAATCTGCGCCGGCAGAGCGATCTGCAGGCGTGGATCGCCGCGCATCCCGAGCACCTGCCCCAACTGCTGCGCCAGGTGCGCATCACCGAGATCAACAACGTCGCCAAGCGCCTGATGGGCATCAGCACCACCGAACAGGCCTGGCAGATTCTCCTCGGCAGCGCCGGTATGCGCCCGGACGGTGTGCGCAGCAAGGTGCTCGACGCGGTCCTGGCCGGCCACGGCATGATCGAGCTGGAAGCCTGCATCCGCACGCGCCAGGGTGAGCAGCGCCACCTCTGGCTGCAACTGCGCGTGCCGGAGATGATCCAGGACTTCCACGCCGTCACCCTGAGCCTCTCCGACATCACCTCGCGCAAGCAGGTCGAACTGTCGCTGGTCGAGCGCGAGAAGTTCTGGTCCGACGCGGTCCGCGCGGTGCCCGACACCCTGTACATCCACGACATCGCCGCGCGCCGGGTAATCTTCAGCAACCACAACCTCGGCCACCAGCTCGGCTACAACGGCGACGAGCTGCGCGCGATGGGCGAGCGCTTCTGGGAAAAGGTGCTGCACCCGGACGACGCCGAGTACTACTGGCGCGTGCGCAACCTGCAGCAAGTGGTGGGCGATGGCCTGCTGCTCGACAGCCAGTTGCGCTGGCGCCACCGCGACGGCAGCTGGCACTGGTTCGACATCCGCGAACAAGCCTTCACCCGCGACGCCGCTGGCCGCGTGGCGCGTCTGATCGGCGTGGCCAAGGACATCACCGGCACCGTCGAGGCACACAACTCCCTGCGCGAGAGCGGGCGCCGCTACCGGATGCTGGCCGAGAGTATCAGCGACGTGATCGTCTCCACCGACGCCCAGGTCAGGCTCAACTACGTCAGCCCGTCGATCCAGCAGGTGTTCGGCTACAACGCCGAATGGGTGCGGCAGAACGGTTTCCAGCAAGTGGCCGCCAACCCGGCGCAGCTGGAACGCCTCACCGCGCTGCTGGAGCGGCTGCACGACGCCATCGGCGAGCCCACGCGCCTCGCCGAGCTGCGCGAGAACACCGAGCCGCAGTTGTTCACTCTCGACTGCATACACGCCGACGGCCACAAGATTCCGGTGGAACTGCGCATCGCCCTGATGTGGGACGATCACGGCTGCTTCGAGGGCCTGCTCGGCGTCGCCCGCGACATCAGCCAGCAGCGCCGTGCCGAACGCGAGATGCGCATGGCCGCCACGGTGTTCGAGCACTCCACGGCAGCCATCATGGTCACCGACCCGGCCGGCTACATCGTGCAGATCAACGACTCCTTCAGCCGCCTCACCGGCTACTGCGCCGAGGAAGTGCTGGACCAGTTGCCACGCCTGCTCACCGCCGACCGCCAGGAGGCCAACCAGCTCAAGCATGTGCTGGACAGCCTGCGCAGGAGCGGCAGCTGGGAAGGCGAGATCCTGCAGAAGCGCAAGAACGGCGAGCTGTACCCGTCCTGGGTCGGCATCACCGCCGTGCACGACGAGGAAGGCGACCTGGTCAGCTTCGTCTGCTTCTTCAGCGACATCAGCGAGCGCAAGGCCAGCGAACGGCGCATCCACCGCCTGGCCTACTACGACGCCCTGACCCACCTGCCCAACCGCACGCTGTTCCAGGACCGCCTGCACACCGCGCTGCTGCAGGCCGAACGGCACCAGCAGTGGGTGGTGCTGATGTTTCTCGACCTCGACCGCTTCAAGCCGATCAACGACTCCCTGGGCCACGCCGCCGGCGACCGCATGCTCAAGGAGGTGGCCGAGCGCCTGAGCCACTGCGTCAGCGACGACGACACCGTGGCGCGCATGGGCGGCGACGAGTTCACCCTGCTGCTGCCCGGCCAGGCCGACCGCGAACGGGCACTGCGCCAGGCGATCCAGGTGGCCGAGCAGATCCTCGCCAGCCTCGCCCGCCCCTTCACCCTCGAAGGCCGCGAATTCTTCGTCACCGCCAGCATCGGCGTGGCGCTCTCGCCGCAGGACGGCGCCGAGCTCAGCCAACTGATGAAGAACGCCGACACGGCGATGTACCACGCCAAGGAGATGGGCAAGAACAACTTCCAGTTCTACCAGGCCGAGATGAACGCCCGCGCCCTGGAGCGCCTGGAGCTGGAAAGCGACCTGCGCCGCGCCATCGAGCAGGAGGAGTTCATCCTGCATTACCAGCCGCAGTTCACCGGCGACGGCCGCCGCCTGACCGGCGCCGAGGCCCTGCTGCGCTGGCAGCACCCCAAGCGCGGGCTGATCCCGCCGGCGGAGTTCGTCCCGGTCCTGGAAGAGCTCGGGCTGGTGGCCCAGGTCGGCGACTGGCTGCTGGAACAGGCCTGCCTGCAACTCAAGGCCTGGCACCGCGACAAGGTGCGCGTGCCGAAGGTTTCGGTGAACCTCTCCGCCCGGCAGTTCGCCGACGGCCAGCTCGGCGAGCGCATCGCCGGCATCCTCAAGGACACCGGCATCCCGCCGGCCTGCCTGGAGCTGGAGCTGACCGAAAGCATCCTGATGAGCGATGTTTCCCAGGCGATGCAGATACTTTCCGGGCTGAAACGCCTGGGCCTGGCCATCGCGGTGGACGACTTCGGCACCGGCTACTCCTCGCTCAACTACCTCAAGCAGTTCCCCATCGACGTGCTGAAGATCGACCGCAGCTTCGTCGACGGCCTGCCCCACGGCGAGCAGGACGCGCAGATCGCCCGCGCCATCATCGCCATGGCCCACAGCCTGAACCTGATGGTGATCGCCGAAGGCGTGGAGAGCCACGAGCAGTTGGAGTTCCTGCGCCAGCACGGCTGCGACGAGGTGCAGGGCTTCCTCTTCGGCCGCCCGGTGCCGGCCGGCCAGTTCGCCGCGCTGTTCGCCAGCAATGCGCTGTTCCTGCTCGGCTGATCGCACGCACCCGCGCGATGCTTGGCTATGCGTCTCCGTCCGTGATCAATTCCCGGCGGCTCCGAGCCGGCCGGTGGCACATCGCGGACGGAGTCCGCTACACACCCGGCCACCGTCGATGCCAAACCGCTCGCAATCCCGCACACTTCCAGGCCTTGAACCCCGCTTGTCAGCCACATGACCGCCTTTCATGTGCCAGCACCGGCGCCTTGGGTTAGAATGCGCGCCTTTCCCCAGCACCCGATCCTTAAGAGGACCGCCATGTTCAGCCGTGATTTGACCCTCGCCCGCTACGATGCCGAACTCTTCGCCGCGATGGAGCAGGAAGCCCAGCGCCAGGAAGAGCACATCGAGCTCATCGCCTCCGAGAACTACACCAGCCCGGCGGTGATGGAAGCCCAGGGTTCGGTGCTGACCAACAAGTACGCCGAAGGCTACCCGGGCAAGCGCTACTACGGCGGTTGCGAGCACGTCGACGTCGTCGAGCAACTGGCCATCGACCGCGCCAAGGAGCTGTTCGGCGCCGACTACGCCAACGTCCAGCCGCACGCCGGTTCCCAGGCCAACGCCGCTGTCTACCTGGCCCTGCTGTCGGCCGGTGACACCATCCTGGGCATGAGCCTGGCCCACGGCGGTCACCTGACCCACGGCGCCAGCGTTTCCTCCTCCGGCAAGCTGTACCACGCCGTGCAGTACGGCATCACCGACGCCGGCCTGATCGACTACGACGAAGTCGAGCGCCTGGCCGTCGAGCACAAGCCGAAGATGATCGTCGCCGGCTTCTCCGCCTACTCCCAGGTGCTGGACTTCGCCCGCTTCCGCGCCATCGCCGACAAGGTCGGTGCCTACCTGTTCGTCGACATGGCCCACGTGGCCGGTCTGGTCGCCGCTGGCGTCTACCCGAACCCGGTACCGTTCGCCGACGTGGTCACCACCACCACCCACAAGACCCTGCGCGGCCCGCGCGGCGGCCTGATCCTCGCTCGCAAGAACGAAGAGATCGAGAAGAAGCTGAACTCCGCCGTCTTCCCGGGCGCCCAGGGTGGCCCGCTGGAGCACGTGATCGCCGCCAAGGCCGTGTGCTTCAAGGAAGCCCTGCAGCCCGAGTTCAAGGCCTACCAGCAGCAGGTCCTGAAGAACGCCCAGACCATGGCCAGCGTGTTCATCGAGCGCGGCTTCGACGTGGTTTCCGGCGGTACCCAGAACCACCTGTTCCTGCTGTCCCTGATCAAGCAGGACATCACCGGTAAGGACGCCGACGCCGCCCTGGGTCGCGCCTTCATCACCGTGAACAAGAACAGCGTGCCGAACGACCCGCGTTCCCCGTTCGTCACCTCCGGCCTGCGTATCGGCACCCCCGCCGTGACCACCCGCGGCTTCAAGGAAGCCGAGTGCCGCGAGCTGGCCGGCTGGATCTGCGACATCCTCACCAACATGGGCGACGAGTCCGTGGTGGACGGCGTGCGCGAGAAGGTCAAGGCCATCTGCGCCAAGTTCCCGGTGTACGGCGCCTAAGCCCGAACCGCGAGTCGAAAAAGCCCGGCAGATGCCGGGCTTTTTCATGGGCGCCACACCGAGGAGGCAGGTCCGATCTGTAGGAGCGAGCTTGCTCACGAACGGATTCCAGCTGGGTACCGGGTTGTGGGGTTCGCGAGCAAGCTCGCTCCTACGAAGCACCACCCTGCCTTTCTATGGAGCGCTATGGTTGTCCGCCGGACTTCTGCTCCGGCTGCACCGGCACATCACGCAGCTCGTTGAGCCGGCGCACCAGGGTCTCGGCCTCCACCTGGCTGGCGAAGCCCTGGAGCAGCACGCGGCCATCGGTCAGCGGGTGGTCGACCTTCGGCAACAGGCGCAACTGCCCGTCGATCACCACCGCCAGCGCCTTGCCCTGCGCCTCTCGGGTCAGGTGCGCGAGGCGCAGGCTGGCGTCGGGGGTGAACTGCACCTGCACGGCAGGCTTGCCGTCGGCAACGCTGGCCAGCTGGGCCTGCTGCACGTCGTGCTGGGTCAGGGTCGGCTGGGTCGTCACCAGCACCGCCTTGCCCTGCGGGTCGGCCAGGGTGCGAGTGCTGGCCGAGGGGCGCTCGGCCAGGGTGTGGACATCGAAACTGTGCTGCGGGATGGTCGGCGGTTCGCCGGCACAAGCGGCCAGCAGCGATGCGAAAAGGAACGGTATAGAGCGTTTCATCGAATGCGAATCAAGCGGAAGGGCCGGTCAGGCCGGGGTCATAGAGAGTCAGACCACTGTTGTGGCACAAGTTGCACTCCCTTGGTCGGCAGCCGCGACTAAGCTTGCAGACGAACGGATGCTGGCGGTCCGGTCAGAAATTCTCCGGCTCAGGGCAAGCTGGTATCATGCGCGCCTTTTGCCGGTCACAAGAAAGCCGCATGTCCCGAACGGGCATGCGCTTTGCTTTTCCCGGCCAGAACGACAACGGCGCGAGCAGCGTCACGGGGAGCCAAACATGCTGGAAAAGCTGTTCCAACTCAAGGCGCACAATACCAACGTGCGCACCGAGATCCTGGCGGGTATCACCACCTTCCTGACGATGGCCTACATCCTCTTCGTCAACCCGAGCATCCTCGGCGAGACGGGCATGGACAAGGGTGCGATCTTCGTCGCCACCTGCCTGGCCGCCGCCATCGGTTCGGCGGTGATGGGCCTGATCGCCAACTACCCGATCGCCCTGGCGCCCGGCATGGGCCTGAACGCCTTCTTCACCTACACCGTGGTCCTGCACATGGGCCACACCTGGCAGGTGGCGCTCGGCGCGGTATTCCTCTCCGCGTGCATGTTCTTCGTCATTTCGATCTTCCGTATCCGCGAGTGGATCATCAACAGCATCCCGCTGGCGCTGCGCTCGGCGATCGCCGCCGGCATCGGCCTGTTCCTCGCGCTGATCGCGCTGAAGGAATCGGGCATCGTCGTCGCCAACCAGGCCACCCTGGTGGGCATGGGCGACCTGGCCAAGCCGGCGCCGCTGCTGGCGATCCTCGGCTTCATCCTGATCGTCGCCCTGGAAGCCCGCCGCGTGACCGGCGCGGTGATGATCGGCATCCTGGCGGTGACCTTCATCTCCATCGCCATCGGCGTCTCCCAGTTCGGTGGCGTGGTATCGATGCCGCCGTCGCTGGCGCCGACCTTCCTGCAGCTGGATATCAAGGGCGCGCTGGACATCGGCCTGTTCAGCGTGATCTTCGCCTTCCTCTTCGTCGACCTGTTCGACAACTCCGGCACCCTGATCGGCGTGGCCAAGCGCGCCGGCCTGATGGGCAAGGACGGGCACATGCCGAAGATGGGCCGTGCCCTGATCGCCGACAGCTCCGCCGCCATGGTCGGTTCGCTGCTGGGCACCTCCACCACCACCAGCTACATCGAGTCGGCGGCGGGCGTTTCCGCTGGCGGCCGCACCGGCCTGACCGCCATCGTGGTCGCCGTGCTGTTCCTGCTGGCGCTGTTCTTCGCCCCGCTGGCGGGCAACGTGCCGGCGTTCGCCACCGCACCGGCACTGTTCTTCGTCGCCGTGCTGATGGCTTCGGGCCTCGCCGAGATCGACTGGGACGACCTGACCGTCGCCGCTCCGGTGGTGGTGACCGCCCTGGCCATGCCGCTGACCTTCTCCATCGCCAACGGCATCGCCTTCGGCTTCATCACCTGGACCGCCTGCAAGCTGCTGTCCGGACGCTTCCGCGAGCTGAACCCGGCGCTGGTTATCCTGTCCGTGCTCTTCGTGATCAAGCTGGGCTGGTTCAACGCTTGAGTGAAGGGGGCTGCTGCGCGTCGGCCATACTGCGTTGCCAGATCAATCCGAAATGCTTATTTACCCTCCGCTTTCGAATCGACCTGGCGCCTTGTCTGACCTAGCTCGCGAGCCCCGATAGTTTCGAGTTGTCCCTAATTGAAAAGCGGCCCAGCGAATCCGGGCCCCTTTGAAGAGTTATCCCCATGAGCAGCCCGCGTTTCGATCCCTCCCAATACGACAGCCAACTGGCCGAAAAGGCCGCGCGCCTGCGCGAGCTGCTGGCGCCCTTCGCCGCGCCGGAGCCGGAGGTGTTCGATTCGCCCCGCGAGCATTACCGCCTGCGCGCCGAGTTCCGCCTGTGGCGCGAGGGCGAAGCCCGCCACTACGCGATGTTCGAGCAGGGCGACAAGCACACGCCGATCCTGATCGAGGAATTCCCCATCGCCAGCCAGCGCATCAACGAACTGATGCCGCGCCTGAAGGCTGCCTGGGCCGAGCCGACCCTGGGCCACAAGCTGTTCCAGGTGGAGTTCCTCACCACCCTGGCGGGCGACGCCATGATCACCCTGTGCTACCACCGGCCGGTGGACGCGGCCTGGCTGGCCGCCGCCGAGAAGCTGGCCGCCGAACTGGGCGTGAGCATCGTCGGCCGCTCGCGCGGCAAGCGTCTGGTCGTCGGCCGTGACTACGTGAGCGAAGAACTGACCGTCGCCGGCCGCACCTTCCGCTACCGCCAACCGGAGGGCGCCTTCACCCAGCCCAACGGCGAGGTCTGCCAGAAGATGCTCAACTGGGCGTACGAAGCCCTGGGCCAGCGCGAGGACGACCTGCTGGAGCTGTACTGCGGCAACGGCAACTTCACCCTGCCGCTGGCGACCCGCGTGCGCAAGGTGCTGGCCACCGAGATCAGCAAGACCTCGGTGAACGCCGCCCTGGCCAACCTGGCCGACAACGCCGTGGACAACGTCACCCTGGTACGCCTCTCCGCCGAGGAACTGACCCAGGCGCTGAATGACGTACGCCCGTTCCGCCGCCTGGCCGACGTCGACCTGAAGTCCTACGCGTTCGGCAGCGTGTTCGTCGACCCGCCGCGCTCCGGCATGGACCCGGACACCTGCGAGCTGACCCGGCGCTTCGACAACGTCCTGTACATCTCCTGCAACCCGGAGACCCTGGCGCAGAACATCGCCCAGTTGCACGACACCCACCAGGTGAGCCGCTGCGCCCTGTTCGACCAGTTCCCCTACACCCACCACATGGAAGCCGGCGTCCTGCTGACCCGCCGCTGAAGCCTGCTCACCCGCCGCCCAACCAAGGGTTGGGCGGCGAGCCAGCGCCAGGCGGCTACGCTTGCGGGACAATGACAAGAGGCACGTCCATGTCCCGCCTGATCCTTCCCCTGCTCTGCCTGCTGCTGGCCGCCTGCGCCGGTACCGACCCAGCCAACATCAGCGTCTCCCCCGCGGCCAACGGCCGGCAAAGCACCTTCTTCATCCAGGCCGTACGCGCACAGGGCCATCGCGAAGACCTCGAAGACCGCTTCGACCTGGGCGTACGCCGGGCGCTGGAAGCCAAGGGCTATCGCTATCAGGAGCGTGCAGGGGACCTGCGGGTGATCTACATGCTCGGGCTGGACAACCAGACGGGGGTGATCCAGCGGCCCATCGCGACCTCGGCCGGCGTGGTCACCCAGACGCAGATCGCCGACTCCGAACAGGCCCGGCTGGCCCTGCGGATTCTCGACGAAGCCTCAGGCGAAGTGCTGTTCCAGGCCCAGCTGGCGCGCCAGTTGCACGATCCGTCCCTGAGCCAGCAAGCGTTCGACGATGGCATCGCCCAACTGCTGAAGGATTTCCCCGCGCACGCCGGGCGCTGAGTATCAACTGTAGTTGGATGGCGACTTGCGGACGAACTTGATGCTGTACTTGAAGTCGGCCTTGCGCGTCACGCTGATGGCGCGGCGGGTCACGGTGTCGATGGTGACGTTCCAGTAGCCGGTGCTGGGCACCTTGATCCTGGCCGGGAAGCGGTCGAACGCACCGCCGTGGTAGACGTGGCGACCGCCATTCTTGAAGCTGCGGAAGGCGGCATCGGTCATCAGGCGGATGTTGCAGGTCATGGAGCACTCGATGACGACCAGGTCGCCTTCGTTCAGGTGTTCACGTTGATGTACGAACTTCATGCTGGCTCCACGCTGCTTCTACCGCAAAATCAATACGATAGCACGAGAGCCAAGGCGCCTCGCAGCGACGATGCCGCGAAGCGCCGCCACTCATCCGAAGTCAGTCCAGCGCACGCAGGCGATCGCCGCTGACCGCCACCTGCTGGCCGACGTGGAATTCGGCATTGGGCGAGCGCACGGTCCGCTCATGCCCGGCGGCATCGCGGACGACGTAGGACGTCTGGCTGCCGCCGGAGACCTCCTGCGCCGCCGAACCACCGAAAAGACCGACCCCCGCTCCCACCAGCGCCCCGAACGGCCCGCCCAGCGCGCCGCCCAGCAACACCCCGGCGCCAGCGCCAAAACCGCCGCCGACGGTATTGTCAGGGACCTCGGCAACCACCTCGTCGGCCAGTACAGCGACACAGGAAAACGCGCTGAACAACACGACCGCAACACGCATGACACTCATGGTTCTCTCCGTTGGCAATGAAACAGCACTCAAGCCATTCCAGCTTTCATGCCAACTTAAGAACCCAATAAAAACAATTAGTTACGAAAACAGGATGTCATTAAGACCTCATCCACCGCAGTCATTATGACTTCATTCGGAGTCAAAACAACCCTGGCGCCGGCGCTCAGAGCCCTTCGAAGTCCGCGCGCCGTTCCTCCGGTTCATCGGGCTCCTTTGCCGGACTGGCCGTCACCCGGTTCCGCGACTGCCGCTCCAGCCAGTAGAGGGCGAAGATCGACAGCGCGGAAATCACCCCGCGATAGACGACACCGGCCAACTGGGCGTCCATCGCCATCCCGCCTTCGGTCCAGGCAATCAGCAGGCGCGACAGGGTCAGGGTCAACTGCACCAGGATCACCAGGATCAGCGCCGGGCGCACCAGCAGGCGGCGACGCAGGGCGAACACCAGGAACAGCGCGAGGGCGAACTGGTGCCCGCCGTAGAACACCCGGGCATCGCTCACCGAGGACGGCTCCATCAGCAGCATGCCGCTGAGGTTGGCCATTTCGTAGGGACGAATCCAATAGAGCAGCCCCAGGCCACCCCATACCAGGGCCTGGACCAGCAGGACGAGACGGGCGAAGAGCATCCTCTTTCTCCTTGGCCGAATAGCCATTTCCAGCGCGTCCACACCTGCGACCCAGTGCCGCGGACGCATCACCGATCAGCTAGAGACCCCGGAAGGTGCGGCAAGTTCTGGCCTCTCGTCATATATGGATACAGCTGGTCGATGGGGTGGTCCCACCGCCGGGAGTATCCTCGGGCGCATCTGGTTTCCGAGGTTTCCCACCATGCGTACCCTGCTTCTGCTCACCGCCCTCGTCGCCGGCGCCGCCCAGGCCGCCGAACCGCCGACCATCGACGTTCATCGCGATGCCAACTGCAGTTGCTGCAAGGACTGGATCAAGCACCTGGAAAACAACGGATTCACCGTCAAGGATCACGTCGAAGCCGACATGAGCGCGGTGAAGACCCGTCTCGGCGTGCCCTACAGCATGGGCTCGTGCCACACCGGGGTGATCGACGGCAAGTTCGTCGAGGGCCACGTCCCGGCCGCCGACGTACTCAAACTGCGCGAGCGCGCGGACCTGGTCGGCGCCGCCGCGCCGGGCATGCCGGTGGGTTCGCCGGGCATGGAAATGGGCGACCGCCACGATGCCTACCAGGTGCTGGGCCTGACCAAGACCGGCAAGCGCGAAGTACTGGCGGATTATCCCGCCCACTGACGCAGCTTTTCGTAGGAGCGAGCTTGCTCGCGAACGAGCCATCCATTAGTTCTGCTGCGATGAGGTTCGCGAGCAAGCTCGCTCCTACAGAAGAGCAGCGTATCCAATAAAAAGGGCGGCCATCTGACCGCCCTTTTTTTATTATCCACGCCCGGTCACTCGGCCTTCGCCGGCAACAGGCCGTCGGCGCGGAACATCGCCTTGATCCCGCGCACGGCCTGGCGTAGGCGGTCGCGGTTCTCGATCAGGGCGAAGCGCACGTGATCATCACCGTAGTCGCCGAAGCCGATGCCCGGCGACACCGAGACCTTGGCGTCCTTGAGCAGCTTCTTGGCGAACTCCAGCGAACCCAGGTGCGCGTAGGGCTCGGGGATCTTCGCCCAGATGTACATGGAGGCCTTGGGGTTCTCCACCATCCAGCCGGCCTCGTGCAGGCCCTTCACCAGCACGTCGCGGCGCTTCTGGTACTGCTCGGCGATGTCGCGCACGCACTGCTGGTCGCCTTCCAGCGCGGCGATGGCCGCCACCTGCAGCGGGGTGAAGGTGCCGTAGTCGTGGTAGCTCTTGATCCGCGCCAGGGCCGAGACCAGTTCCGGGTTGCCGACCATGAAGCCGATGCGCCAGCCGGCCATGTTGTAGCTCTTGGACAGGGTGAAAAACTCCACCGCGATGTCCTTGGCACCGGGCACCTGCATGATCGACGGGGCCTTCCAGCCGTCGAAGGTGATGTCCGCATAGGCCAGATCATGCACCACCAGCACGTCGTAGCGCTTGGCGAGGTCGACCACGCGCTCGAAGAAGTCCAGCTCCACGCACTGCGCGGTGGGGTTGGAAGGGAAGCCGAGGATCATCATCTTCGGCTTGGGAATCGATTCGCGGATCGCCCGCTCCAGCTCGTTGAAGAAATCGATCCCCGGCACCAGCGGCACCGAGCGCACCTGGGCGCCGGCGATCACCGCGCCGTAGATGTGGATCGGGTAGCTGGGGTTCGGCACCAGGATGGTGTCGCCGTGGTCCAGGGTAGCGAGCATCAGGTGCGCCAGGCCTTCCTTGGAGCCGATGGTGACGATGGCCTCGGATTCCGGGTCGATCTGCACGTCGTAGCGGTCGCGGTACCAGTGCGAGATGGCGCGGCGCAGGCGCGGGATGCCACGGGACGTGGAATAGCCGTGGGTGTCTTCGCGCTGGGCGACCTGGCAGAGTTTCTCGACGATGTGCGGCGGCGTGGCCCCGTCCGGGTTGCCCATGGACAGGTCGATGATGTCCTCGCCACGGCGGCGGGCGGCCATCTTCAGTTCGGCGGTGATGTTGAAGACGTAGGGGGGCAGGCGATCGATGCGCGCAAAGCGACGAGCTGAACGGGGTTCAGTCATGGTGTCCTCTGATGAACGTAGGCGCCCGGAACCGTCCGAGCGACGCCGGCCACTGCGGTGGCCTGGAAAGCGCGGCGCTGTGACCCACGCTTTCTTGTCGGCGAACATATAGCTCGCTAGGCTGGCTGTCGAGTTTTTCTTATCGCGCCGCTCAAACGCGGCCCCTGGAGTCCCATGTCACCCCTTCAGTACTGGCAGCTCGACGTCTTCGCGCAGCAACCGCTGACCGGCAACGGCCTGGCGGTGTTCCCCGATGCACGCGGCCTGGCGGAGTCGACATTGCAGGCGCTGACGCAGGAGTTGCGCCAGTTCGAGTCGATCTTCCTGTTCCCCTCCGCCTCGCTGGATACCTACTCGGCGCGCATTTTCACCGTCGACGAGGAACTGCCCTTCGCCGGCCACCCGGTGCTGGGCGCCGCCGCGCTGCTGCACCACCTGCACCAGCGCGGCGAGGAAGAACTCTGGACCCTGCAACTGGCCGCCAAGGACGTGAAAGTCGCCACCCGCCGACGCGGCGCCGGCTTCCACGCCGAGATGAACCAGGGCGTGGCGGACTTCGGCGCCGTGCTGGACGACGAGGCGCGACGCGGGTTCGCCGAAGCCTTCTCGCTGTCCGTCGCCGACCTCGCCGACTATCCCGCCGCCGTGGTCAGCACCGGCCTGCCCTACCTGCTGCTGCCGGTGCGCGCCGAAGCGCTGGGGCGAGTCCGCCAGCGAGCGGACCTGGGCGCCGAACTGGCCAAGCTCAACGCCGCCTTCGTCTTCGTGCTGGATGTGGATAACCGCGAGGGTCGCACCTGGGATGGCGCCGGCATCATCGAGGACGTCGCCACCGGCAGCGCCGCCGGCCCCGTCGCCGCCTACCTGGTGGAGCTGGGCAAGGCCCGCCGCGGCGAACAGTTCCACCTTTCCCAGGGTCGCTTTGCCGGCCGTCCCAGCCGCCTCGACGTGCAGGTCGGCCAGGACGACGACGTCCGCGTCGGCGGCGACGTGCAACTGCTCGCCCGCGCCGAACTGCTGCACCGCCTGGCCTGACGACCGGGCTGGCGGTACACGCCAGCGGCAGCAACACTGAATCAACCCCTTCAAGGAGACGCCGCCATGCTCTGGCGCAAAGGACGACGCAGCGACAACGTAGTGGATGCGCGGAACGAAACCGGTGGCGGCATGGGGGGTGGCGGCCGGCGTATCGGCGGGCGCGGCCTGAGCCTGGGCGGCGTGGCCATCGTGGTGGTGATCGGCCTGCTGTCGGGCCAGGACCCGATGACCATCCTCGGCTCGCTGCTCGGCCAGATGGATGTCTCGCAGCAGGCGCCAAGCCGCCCGGCGCAGGGCAAGCCGGCCACCGGCAACGACCCGCAGGTGGACTTCGTCCGCTCGATCCTTGGCGACACCGAGGACACCTGGGGCGAGATTTTCGCCCGCAGCAACCAGCAATACGAGCAGCCCAAGCTGATCCTGTTCAACGGCGGGGTGAACTCGGCGTGCGGCTTCGCCTCCTCGGCGGTCGGCCCGTTCTATTGCCCGGGTGATCGCCGGGTCTACCTGGACCTCGGCTTCTTCCGCGAGATGGAGCAGAAGTTCGCCGCCGCCGGCGACTTCGCCCAGGCCTACGTGATCGCCCACGAAGTCGGCCACCACGTGCAGAACCTGCTGGGCATCTCCGCGAAGATCAATGCCGCCCGCCAGCGCGGCGCGCGCATGGAAGGCGCCAATGGCCTTTCGGTGCGCCAGGAGCTGCAGGCCGACTGCTTCGCCGGCGTCTGGGCCAACCACGCCCAGCAGCGCCTGAACTGGCTGGAGCCGGGCGACGTGGAGGAAGCGCTGAACGCCGCCAACACCATCGGCGACGACCACCTGCAACGCCAGGCGCGCGGCACGGTGATGCCCGACTCCTTCACCCACGGCTCGTCGGCGCAGCGCGTGCGCTGGTTCAAGGTCGGTTTCGAAGGCGGCTCGCCGGGCAAGTGCGACACGTTCAAGGCGCAGACGCTCTGAACCGTCCCGACTGACCTGGCTCAGCCCGCGCCGCCGTCCGTTCGGGTATAGAGGACCGGCATGCGCCGGTCCCGGCGCCCGTTGTCCCCTTGCGGAGCGCCGATGAGCCAGCTCGACTCCACTATCGCCAACGACATTTCCAAACTCGCCCGCACTGTGGAGGTGCCGGCGGGCACCCGCCTGTTCGCCCACGGCGCGGACTGCGCGCACTTCGTGCGGCTGCGCAGCGGGCAGGTCCGCGTCCAGACCGTCTCGCCCCAGGGCCGTGAAATCGTGCTCTACCGCGTGCATCCGGGCGAAAGCTGCATCATGACCAACGCCTGCCTGATGTCCCGCCGCCCCTATGCCGCCGAGGGTGTCACGGAAACCGCCTGCACCCTGGAGATGCTCGCGCAGCCCGACTTCGACCGGCTCATGCAGGAGTCCGCGGCGTTCCGCCAGTGGTTGTTCGCCAGCTGCGGCGAGCGCCTGGTGGAGCTGATGCTGCTGTTCGAGAATGTCGCCTTCCAGCGCATCGACATACGCCTGGCCGCGCGCCTGCTGGAAAGCGGTGAGCACAGCCTGGCCCTGACGCACCAGCAACTGGCTAGCGACCTGGGCAGCTCCCGCGAAGTCATCAGCCGCCAGCTCAAGGAATTCGAGCGGCGCGGCTGGCTGCGCCTGGGCCGTGCCAGCCTGGAGCTGCTCGACCCGCAGGCCCTGCGGGCGCTGGCCGCCACTGTGTGACCAAGTCACTGAACACTGCTGCGCACCTGCCTTACAACTGCAGTCTCCATCTCCATGAGGACAACGACATGTTGTGCAGGAACGTCAGTATGCCGGACCGTATCGTCCGCATCATTCTCGGCCTGGGGCTGCTCGCCCTGGTATTCGTAGGCCCGCAAACGGCCTGGGGCTGGGTCGGCCTGGTCCCGCTGCTCACCGGCGCACTCGGCAGTTGCCCGGTCTACCGGCTGCTCGGCCGCAACAGCTGCAGCCGCTAGCCGCAGATCATCGTCGACCAACGGTGAAGCTCCCGCTCCCGGGCGGGAGATAAAAAAGGGCCGCAGGAATGCGGCCCTGGAAAGACGCCGGCAAGGCCGGCGCGTGGGATCAGCTCGCCTTCGCCAGCCCGACAGCGCCCAGGCGCTCGGCGATCTCGCCGAGGATGGCCGGGTCGTCGATGGTCGACGGCGGGGCATACTCCTCGCCATCGGCGATCTTGCGCAGCACGGCACGCAGGATCTTGCCGGAGCGGGTCTTGGGCAGCCGCTTGACCACCACCGCGCGCTGGAAGCAGGCCAGCGCGCCGATGCGCTCGCGCACCAGCGCCACCAGGTCGCGCTGCAGGGCGTCCTCGGCGACTTTCGCGTCGTCCTTGAGCACCACCAGACCCAGCGGCACGTGCCCCTTGAGATTGTCCGTCAGCGAAATCACCGCGCACTCGGCCACGGCATCGTGCAGCGCCAGCAACTCCTCCATCTCGCCGGTGGAGAGGCGATGCCCGGAGACGTTAATCACGTCATCGGTGCGGCCCATGATGTAGACGAAACCATCCTCGTCCACATAGCCGCCGTCACCGGTGTGGTAGTAGCCGGGATAGGTCTTCAGGTAGGCCTGCAGGTAGCGCGGATGGTCGTTCCACAGGGTCTGCGCGCAACCGGGCGGCAGCGGCAGGGCGATGACGATGGAGCCCTGTTCGTTCGGCCCCAGCACGCGGCCTTCGTCGTCCACCACCTGCACGTGATAGCCGGGCACCGCGCGGTTGGTGGAGCCGGCGCGCAGGTCGTGGCCATCCAGCCCGGCACAGGGCGCGGTCACCGGCCAGCCGGTCTCGGTCTGCCACCAGTGGTCGTGCACCGGCTTGCCGGTCAGCTCCTCCAGCCAGTGCTGGGTGCTGCTGTCGAGCTTCTCGCCGGCGAGGAACAGGTGGCGCAGCGAACTCAGGTCATAGCGCTTGAGCAGTTCGCCGTGGGGGTCTTCCTTGCGGATCGCGCGGATCGCCGTGGGTGCGCAGAACAGGCTGTTGACCTTGTACTCCTCGATCACCCGCCAGTAGCTGCCGGCGTCCGGCGTGCGCACCGGCTTGCCCTCGTAGAACACCGTGGTGCAACCGTTCATCAGCGGACCATAGACGATCAGCGAGTGGCCGACCACCCAGCCGACGTCCGACACGCCCCACCAGATGTCGCCCGGCTGCAGGCCGAAGATGGTCGGCAACGCGTAGCTCAGCGCCACCGCATGGCCACCATTGTCGCGCACGATGCCCTTGGGTTTCCCGGTGGTGCCGGAGGTGTACATGATGTACAGCGGATCGCCGCTGGCCAGTTCCACCGGCTCCGCCGGCTGGGCGTGGGCCAGGGTTTCGCGCCAGTCCAGGTCGCGTCCGGCGTGCAGCTCGGCCATTGCCTGCGGGCGCTGCAGTACCAGGACATGGGCCGGCTGGTGGATGGCCAGTTCCAGCGCCTTGTCCACCAGCGGCTTGTATTCGATGATCCGCTCGAACTCCAGCCCGCAGGAGGCCGTGAGCACCAGCTTGGGCTTGGCGTCGTCGATGCGCAGTGCCAGTTCATAGGGCGCAAAGCCGCCGAACACCACCGAGTGCACCGCGCCGATGCGCGCACAGGCCAGCATCGCCATCGCGGCCTGCGGCACCATCGGCATGTAGATGATCACCCCATCGCCCTTCTCCACCCCCAGCGCGCGCAAGGCACCGGCCAGGCGAGCGACTTCGTCGCGCAGTTGCAGGAAGGTGAAACGCTGCCGGGTGTTGGTGACGGGGGAGTCGTAGATCAGCGCGGCCTGCTCGCCGCGGCCCAGCTCGATCTGCCGGTCGAGGGCGAGGTAGCTGGAGTTCAGCCGGCCATCGGCGAACCAGCGGTGGCTGCCATCAGGCAGGGAGTGCAGGACATCCTGCGGGGCGTGGTACCAGGCCACGCGGCGGGCCTGCTCGGCCCAGAAAGCGGACGGCTCCGCGATGGAGCGGTCGTAGCACTGCCGGTAGTTCATCATCTGAGCCTCTTATTGTTGTTATCGAGGTCGAACAACGAGTATGGCCGGGGTTCGCTCCCGCACCATCAACCTTTGGTCGCATACCGGCCAACTTCAGGCATAAGCCGGCTTTTATTGCGGGAGAGACAGCAGAACACTCCAGGCAAGGGCAAAGCTATCACCGGCACACAGCCCCGAAGATCGACTAAATTGTGCTCTTGCTGGATTAAATTGCTGAGCGAGCTACCCGTATGTCGAGAACCTCGGACTGGCCCCTTCCCGCCGACAGCCTGCGCCTGGTGCTGCCACCGACGCTGCTGCAGAAGCTCGCCACGCACCCACTCAGCCGCGATCTCTATCCCAGTTCCCTGGGCCACTACCGCCGCGCCCGCGACCACCAGATGAGCCGCGAGCAGCATGACGACCACCTGTTGATCTATTGCAGCGAAGGCCAGGGCTGGCTTGTCGCCCAGGGACAGTCCCAGGCGGTGGGCTGCGGCGACCTGATCTGGCTGCCGCCGGGCATGGCCCATGCCTACCACGCCGACCCCGCCAGCCCCTGGACGATTCACTGGGTACACCTGCGCGGCGGCAGCGCCGACTGGCTGCGCCTTGCCGCCGGCTACGGGGACTCGCCGGTGCGCCATTGGGGCCCGCAGCACACCCTGATCAGCGGCTTCGCCCAACTGCTGGAGGCACACCACAGCGGCTACCGCTTCCAGCCCTTCCTGCTCGCCGCCAGCCGCCTGCGCGCCCTGCTCTGCCAACTGCCGCTGCTACGCCCGGTGCGCGATGCCGGGCTCGACCTGGACGGCCTGCACGCCTACATGCGCGACAACCTGCACCAGCGCCTGGAGCTGCCGCAACTGGCGGCGTTCTGCAACCTGTCGAAGTTCCATTTCGTCAATCGCTACCGCGCGCTGACCGGGCGCACGCCGATCCAGCACTTCCTGCACCTGAAGATCGAGTACGCCTGCCAGTTGCTGGACAGCAGCCCCTGCGGCATCGCCCAGGTCAGCCAGGCCGTGGGGTACGACGACAGCTATTACTTTTCAAGACTTTTCAGCAAGGTCATGGGCCTGTCGCCCAGCGCCTACCGCAGACGCCTGAGCCAGGGCCGCGGCGGCGCGTGAGACGTGGGCGGGCCGGTTGTCGGCGACCCTGCGTCGCATCCTTTACCGTTCGGCGACGGGTCTACACTGAGATTCCTTCAAACGACCGTTCAGGGGTGCCCAGTCATGAACATCCTCGTTCGCCCATCCTCCGCCAACAAGAATCAGCCTTGGGAAGTCTGCCTGGATCAGCAGGCCGTCGGCTTCCGCAGCGAGCGGGAAGCTCGCCACTTCGTCGCCACCCTGGAAGCCCGGCTGCGGGCCCCGCACCAGTTGCCGGAGCTGCGCCAGCGCGTCGCCGGCTGACGCTACTCAGGCGGCGCGTTCACTGATCTGCCCGCTGGACCACCCCAGCAGCGCGGCGGCCAGGCCGCAGGTGGTGATCACGGCGGCCATCGGCAGCGCCGAACCGTCGTGCAGCGCGCCGACCAGCGCCGAAGCGCCCGCCGCCACGGTGAACTGCAGGCTGCCCATCAGGGCCGATGCGCTGCCGGCGTGGCGTCCCTGGCTGGCCATCGCACAGGCTGCGGTGTTGGGCAGCAGGAAGCCCAGGCAGGCGATGGCGCCGAACAGCGGAATCAGCATCGGCCACAGCTGCGCCGGCCTGGCCAGGGTGATCGCCAGCAGCGCCACGCCGCAGGCGAAGTACACCCACACCGCCCTGCGCAGCCAGAAGCCCGGCCCGCGATAGCGCAACAGTCGCGCATTCACCTGCGCCATCAGGATGAAGCCCGCCGCGTTACTGCCGAAGATCCAGCCGTAGTGTTCGGCCGGCACACCATAGAGCTGGATGAAGACGAAGGGCGAACCGGCGATGTAGGAGAACATCCCGGCAACGGCGACCCCGCCGGTCAGCGCGTAGATGAGGAAGGAACGGTCGGAGAACAGCGTCAGGTATTGCCGCCCTGCCCCACGCAGGGGCGCGCGCGGGCCGGCCGGGATGGTTTCCGGCAGCCACAGGGCGATGGCCGCGCCCGCCAGCGCGCTGAACAGCGTCAGGCAATAGAAGATCGACTGCCAGCCGGACAGGTTCAGCAGCAGCCCGCCGCCCAGCGGCGCGAGGATCGGCGCCAACCCCATCACCAGCATCAGTTGCGAGAAGGCCTTGGCGGCGGCGATAGGGTCGCACAGGTCACGTACCACCGCCCGCGAAATCACCATGCCGGCGCAACCGCCCAGCGCCTGGACGAAACGCGCGCCGACCAGCCACTCCAGGCTCGGCGCGAATGCGCAGGCCACCGAGGCCAGCGTGAAGATGCTCACCCCCAACAGCAGCGGAATCCGCCGGCCGACGCGATCCGCCAGCGGGCCGTAGAGCAGTTGGCCAATCGCCAGCCCGGCGAAGTACGCCGACAGGCTCAGCTGAATGTGCTCGACATCGGTACCGAAAGCCTGCGCCAGCGCCGGGAAGCTGGGCAGATAGAAGTCGATGGCCATCGGCCCGAAGGCGCTGAGGGCGCCGAGGATCAGCAGGATACGGAGGGTCATGTGTCACCTGGGCACGCACCGGTCGCGGCGGACCAGGCGCCAGGACGGACGGGGCGTAAGGTTCTGCCGCGCCTGTGCCGCGCGACGAAGCCTTGCATTGTGACAATGGGCGGGAAATTAGCAAGCTCGCTAAGCAGTTCCCGAAAAGATGCCAGGGCGGACCGGCCCACGGCCGGTCCGCCCCGGCGTCAGGCCTCGTGGGCCCCGCCCTCCACGGGCTTGTCCTTGTTCTTGCGACCGGAAAGCTTGTCGGCCGCGGACTCCACCAGCATGTAGAACATCGGGATGAGGAAGGTCGCCAGCAGCGTCGCGGCGAGCATCCCGCCGATCACCCCGGTACCGATCGAGTGACGGCTCGCGGAGCCGGCGCCGGTGCTGATGGCCAACGGCACGCAGCCCAGGATGAAGGCCAGCGAGGTCATCACGATGGGACGGAAGCGCAGCTTGGCTGCCTCCAGCGCCGCCTCCACCGGTCCCATGCCCTGCTCTTCGCGGCACAGCACGGCGAACTCGATGATCAGGATGGCGTTCTTCGCCGCCAGGCCGATCAGGGTCACCAGGCCGACCTGGAAGTACACGTCGTTATCCAGCCCGCGCAGCCAGATCGCCAGGATCGCCCCGAACACCGCGAAGGGCACCGCAGTGACCACGGCCAGCGGCAGGGTCCAGCGCTCGTACTGGGCAGCGAGGATGAGGAACACCAGGATCAGGCCGAAGATGAACGCGGTACTGCCCGAGCCCTGGGTCGCCAGTTCCTGGTAGGCCGAACCGATCCAGGCCAGCGAGTAGTCTTCACCCAGTACCTGGTCCGCCACTTCCTGCATCGCCGCCAGCGCCTGGCCGGAGCTGTAGCCCGGGGCCGGGCCGCCGAGCAGCTTGGCCGCCGGGAAGACGTTGAAGCGGGCGTAGGAGTCCGGGCCGAGGATACGCTTGACCGACACCAGCGTGGTCAGCGGCACCAGATCCCCCGTGGACGAACGCACGAAGACCTGGCTCAGGTCGTCCGGCTTGCGGCGGAACTCCGGCTCCGACTCCAGGGAAACCTGCCAGGTACGCCCATACAGGGTGAAGTCGTTGACGTAGTAGCTGCCGAAAGTCGACTGCATCGCGGTGAACACATCGTCGATCGCCACGCCCAGCGAGCGGGCCTTGGTGCGGTCGAGGTCGATATAGTACTGCGGCACGTTGGCGTTGAAGGTGGTATTCAACCCCGCCAGTTCCGGCCGCTTGGCGGCGGCGGCGAGGAACTTCGTGGTCACCTCCTCCAACTGCTCGGAGGTGCCGCCACTGCGGTCCTGGATGTAGGCCTCGAAGCCGCCGGTAGTACTCATGCCGGTGATCGGCGGCGGGTTGAAGGACATCACGACGCCGTCTTCCTGGCCGGCCCCCATTTTCATGAACTCATGGGTGAGGTTGCGTGCATCCAGCTCGGGCGTGTTGCGCTCCTTCCAGTCCTTGAGCGTGACGAAGGATACCCCGGCGTTGCTGCGAGTGCCGTTGGTGAGGATATCGAAGCCGGCGAAGGTCACCACGTCGGCGACTGCCGGGTGCTTCATCAACTCGTGGGTCACGTCGCCGGTGAGTTTCTCGGTACGACTCAGCGAGGCCGCCGGCGGCAGGAAGTAGGCGTTGAGCACGTAGCCCTGGTCTTCGTCAGGCACCAGCGAGCCGGGCACCCGGCCGAACAGGACGATCAGCAGGCCGACCATGCCGCCGAACAGCACCAGGCCGAGGATGGCCCGCTTGAGGAAGAACTGCACACCCGCGCCGTAGCCGTTGGTGATGCGCTCGAAGGCGCGGTTGAACCAGCGGAACGGCGCCGCCGGCTCCTTGTGCTCGGGCTTGAGGATCAGCGCGCAGAGCGCGGGCGAGAGCGTCAGGGCGACGATGCCGGAAATCACCACCGACACCGCGATGGTGATCGCGAACTGCTGGTACATCTGGCCGGCCAGGCCACCGAGGAAGCCGACCGGGATGAACACCGCACAGAGCACCAGCACGATGGCGACGATCGGCCCGGTCACCTCTTCCATCGCCTTGATCGCCGCTTCCTTCGGACTGAGCTTTTCGGTGCGCATGACCCGCTCGACGTTCTCCAGTACCACGATGGCGTCGTCCACCACGATGCCGATCGCCAGCACCATGCCGAACAGCGACAGCAGGTTGATGGAGAAGCCCAGCAGGTACATGCCGGCGAAGGTGCCGACCAGCGACACCGGGATCGCCAGCACCGGGATCAGCGTGGCGCGCAGGTTCTGCAGGAAGACGAAGACCACCACCATGACCAGGATCAGCGCCTCGATGAAGGTGTGGATCACCTCCTCGATGGAGACCTTCACGAAGGTCGTGGTGTCGTACGGGATCTTGTAGGCGATGCCTTGCGGGAAACGCTTGGCCAGGACCGCCATGTGGTCACGCACGGCCTGGGCGGTATCCAGCGCGTTGGCCCCCGGTTGCAGGTAGATGCCGAAGGCGGCGTTCTGCTGGCCGTTCAGGGACGTCACCAGGGAATAGTCCTGCGCCCCCAGTTCGACCCGCGCCACGTCCTTGAGCAACAGGCTGGCGCCGGTGGAATCGCTGCGCAGGATGACGCTTTCGAACTCCTTGGGATCGGTGAAGCGGCCCTGAGCGGTGGCCATGTAGGTGAAGTCCTGCGGCTCCTTCATCGGCTGCTGGCCGAAGCTGCCGGCGGCGAACTGCGAGTTCTGCTCGCGGATCGCGTTCACCACGTCGGTGGGTGTCAGGTTGTACTGCGCCAGCTTGTCCGGGCGCAGCCAGATGCGCATGGAGTAGTCCTTGGAACCGAACTGGCTGACGTCACCGACGCCGGGAATCCGCTTGAGGTCGTCGATCACGTTGATCAGCGCGTAGTTGCTGATGAAGATCGGATCGCGGGAGTTGTCCGGGGAGAACAGGGTCACCACCTGCAGGATGTCGGAGGATTTCTTCTCCACCTTCACCCCTTGCCGGCGCACCTCTTCAGGCAGTTTGGCAAGCGCGGCCTGCACCTTGTTGTTGACGTCGATGGTGGCCTGGTCAGGGTCGGTACCCACCTCGAAGTACACGGTCAGTTGCATGGCGCCGCTGCTGTCGGAGTTGGACAGCTGGTAGATCATGCCCTCCACGCCGTTGATTTCCTGCTCCAGCGGCGCGGCCACGGTCTCGGCGATGACCTGCGAGCTGGCGCCCGGATAGGAAGCGGTCACCGAAACCTCGGGCGGCACGATTTCCGGGTACTGGGCAACGGGCAATGCGCGCATGGCCACCAGGCCTGCGAGCAGGATCACGATGGAGATCACCATCGCGAATACGGGACGCTCGATGAAGAAGCGCGAAATCACGATAAGCGCTCCTTATGACGGGGTCTGGGCGGGATTGGCCGCCGGTTCCTGCGCGCCACCTTCGACGGCTCGGACCGGCTGGTCGGGACGAACCTTGAGCAGGCCGTCGACGATGACCTTGTCGCCGTCATCCACGCCAGCGTCGATGATCCAGCGGCCGTTCACGGTCTGCGAGGTCGTCACCTGGCGCACGCGGGCGAAACCGTCCTTGTCGACGACATAGACGAAGGTACCGCGCGGCCCCTGGGCCAATGCGCGCTCGGGCAGCGTCACCGCGTTCTTGTGGGCGATGCCCTTGATCAGCACACGGACGAACTGCCCCGGAATCAACTGGTTCTTCGGGTTGGGCACCACAGCGCGGGCATTCACCGTGCCGGTGCCGGTATTGACGAAGCTGTCGGTGAAGTCGACCACGCCATCGACGGGATACTTGGAACCATCGCCGAAGCGCAACTCGGCGCTCAGCTTGCCGTCCGCGGGCAGGCTCAGCCTGCCGCTCTGCACGCCATCGCGCAGGCGCGCGGCCTCGGTATCGGGATAGGCGAAGTTGACGTACACCGGATCCAGTTGCGTGAGCTTGGTCAGCAGGCTGGAGTTCGGGTCGTTCGCCGCCACCAGGCTGCCCTCGGAACGGGTTTCCTTGCTCGCCATGCCGGAAATGGGCGCGGTCACCGTGGTGTAGTTCAGGTCGATCTGCTTGGCATCGACGTTGGCGCGAGCAGCCTCGACATCCGCCTTGGCCTGCTCGAAGTCGGAAATGTAACGGTCCAGTTCGCTTTCGCTGGCGAAGCCCTTCTTCTGCAGTTCGCGGATACGCTTGAGATCGCGTTCGGTCTGCCGATAGCGCGCCTGGGCCTGTGCCAGCGAGCCCTTGGCCTGCCCCAGTGCCGCCTGGTAGGGGCGCGGATCGATACGGAACAGCACCTGCCCTTCCTTCACCGGGCGACCTTCTTCATAGGTACGGCGCTGCAGGATGCCGCTGACCTGGGCGCGCACTTCCACCTCACGGTAACCAGCGGTCCGGGCAGCATACTCCAGGGTCACGGGGACGGTCCCACTCTTGGCCACTTCCACGGTTACCTCCGGCGGAGGCGGTGCAGCAGCGGCGGGTTTGTCCTCAGCCTGCAGCACCGTGGCGAACAAGGCAGGCAAGCCAAAAACAGCAAGCGCAACGGGCAAACGGCGGACAAACTGCATGTAACCTCTCCATGGAATGACAGAAAAAGCTGAATGAAATGGATATTGACCGAGAGGAGTTCACTTGCGCCAGTGTCTGTAAGGCACTGTTCACACATTAAAATCAGTAAACTACCAATGAATAGTGATCCTAGCCTGTATACCAGCATGCGCCATGCGAAGAACTAAAGAAGATTCGGAAAAGACGCGTCAGACGATACTCGATTCAGCCGAGCAGATTTTTCTTGCCAAAGGCGTCTCCAACACGAGCCTGGAAGAGATTGCCCGAAGCGCCGGCGTGACCCGCGGCGCGGTGTACTGGCACTTCCAGAACAAGGCCCATCTGTTCAACGAACTGCTCAACCAGGTACGCCTGCCACCGGAGCAATTGGCGCAGCGTCTCTCCGGCTGCGACGGGCACGACCCGATCCAGTCGCTGTTCGAACTGAGCGTGGAAGTCATCGAGAACCTGGCGCGCCATCCGCAGCGCCGACGCATCCTCACCATCCTGCTGCAACGCTGCGAGTTCACCGACGAATTGCGCGATGCGGAAGAGCGGCACAACCACTTCATCCGTCAGTTCATCGAACTGTGCGAACAGCTGTTCACCCGCGAGAGCTGCCGTAGCCGGCTGATGCCGGGCGTGTCTCCGCAGATCGCCTCGCGCGCGGTGCATGCGATGATTTTCGGCCTGCTCAGCGACTGGCTGCGCGACCCGGAGCTGTTCGACGCGGAGCGGGAAACCCGCCTCCTGTTCGATGCCCTGTTCAGAGGGCTGGTGCGCGACTGGAGCGCGCCCCAAACCTGATGGGCCGGCGTGATGCCGGCCCGGAAGGAAAGAAGACTCGGAGCCTGTTTACGATCTCGCGGGCTAGGACCGTAGTAGGCGCAAAGCGTCCGAAGAGTGGAATTTACCTGCTGTAAATGAGCATCTGAGGGCGCTTTGCAACGCCCTGTGGCCAACGCGCAGCAGATCGTAGACAGGCTCTCAGGCCGCCTCTGCCTCGTAGCCTTCCTCGCGGATCGCGGCGAGAATCGCCGACTCGTCCAGGCGGCTGGCAACCCGCACTTCGCCGTGGCCCAGGTCGACCTGAACGTCCGCCGCCGCGTCGAGCGCCTGCACCGCCTGGGTGATGGCGCGTACGCAGTGGCCGCAGCTCATGCCTTTGACTTGGAAGGTATGCATGGAAATTCTCCTGTCGCGTGATGAGTCGTTGCGTGCAGTCTCCACCTTCCCCTCGTGGCAAGGTCAAGCCCCCTGGCGATTTGTTCCCACGCGCTTGTCCTGCGTCAGTCTCTCGGCCAAGCTGCGCTCATGATCCCCGTCCCGGAGAACGCCCCATGTGCCGCTCCCTCCTGCTGGCCGCCAGCCTGCTGATCTCCGTCCTGGCACAGGCCGACGGCATGCCCGATGCACCGCCCGCCCCGACGCCCCCCGTACCGTCGACACCGCCACCGGCCACGCCCGGCTCCTGGCCGGTGCCCGACGCCCAGCCCGCGGCCTATGCCGTACTGATCGTCAGCCGCGCGCGGCTGGACACCGGCACCGCCTGCGACATCGACCTCTATGTGCAGGACCAGAAGGTCTCGCGCCTGCAACCCGAGGGCGAGATAGCCCTCAACCTCCCGCCGGGCGAAACCTCCCTGCGTCTCGTCACCGCCAATTCCGGGCTCTGCCACGGCGGCCTGGAGCCCCTGCGCGCGCAGTCGGTACTGCTGCGCGCCGGCGAAGTGCGCAAGTTCCGCATTGCCAACAGCGAGAGCGGCCTCTATCTGATGCCGGTCTCCAGCGGCAGTTGAGCGGGATGCGCTGACCTGCGGCAAGGAACCGCGGGGAAAAGCTTGACCTTACCCTTATGTCAAGGTTGATTCTGTCGGGGAACTTCAGGGAGAGTCCCCATGAGCAGCGCAACCCCCATCGAACTCGACCTTCCCGTTTCCGGGATGACCTGCGCCAGCTGCGCCGGCCGCGTGGAGCGCGCCCTGCGCAAGGTGCCCGGGGTGCAGGAGGCGAGCGTCAACCTCGCCAGCGAGCAGGCCCGCATCCAACTGGCCGGGGCTCCCAGCGACGACGCCTTGCCGGCCCTGGTGGCGGCCGTCGAGCAGGCCGGCTACGCCGTGCCCGCCCATAGCCTGGAACTGGCCATCGACGGCATGACCTGCGCCAGTTGCGTCGGCCGCGTCGAGCGCGCCCTGCGCAAGGTACCCGGCGTGCGCGAGGTGAGCGTGAACCTCGCCAGCGAGCGCGCCCACCTCGACCTGCTCGGCGCGGTGGACATCGCCGACCTGGTCACCGCCGTCGACAAGGCCGGCTACAAGGCCCGCCCCATTGCATCCGAGCACCCCGGGGTCGATCCGCAGATAGCGCGCCTGGCCCGCGAGCGCTGGTGGCTGATAGCGGCCATCGTCCTGTCAGTGCCGCTGGTGCTGCCAATGATCGGCGACTGGCTCGGCCAGCACTGGATGCTGCCGGCCTGGGTGCAGTTCCTGCTCGCCACCCCCGTGCAATTCATCATCGGCGCACGCTTCTATGTATCCGCGTTCAAGGCCGTGCGCGCCCGCAGCGGCAACATGGACCTGCTGGTCGCCCTCGGCACCAGCGCCGGCTACG
Source organism: Pseudomonas sp. MT3 (assembly GCF_054720805.1). Classification (NCBI taxonomy): domain Bacteria; kingdom Pseudomonadati; phylum Pseudomonadota; class Gammaproteobacteria; order Pseudomonadales; family Pseudomonadaceae; genus Pseudomonas; species Pseudomonas sp. MT3. Next base: position 68,540 of record NZ_JBTVPY010000006.1, on the reverse strand, counting down.
GCCTGAGCCTGTACCTCTGGTACGCCGCAACGCCCGGGCAAATGCCGCACCTGTACTTCGAAGCCAGCGCCGTGGTGATCACCCTGATCCTGCTCGGCAAGTACCTGGAAAGCCGCGCCAAGCGCCAGACCGCCGCCGCCATCCGGGCCCTGGAAGCGCTGCGCCCGGAGCGCGCCACCCGCATCCGTGACGGCGTGGAAGAAGATGTCGCCATCGCCGAACTGCGCCTGGGCGACGAAGTGCTGGTACGCCCCGGCGAGCGCTTCCCGGTGGACGGTGAAGTGCTCGACGGCCAGAGCCACGCCGACGAGGCGCTGATCACCGGCGAAAGCGTGCCGGTGGCCAAGGGCGTCGGCGATGCCGTCACCGGCGGCGCCATCAACGGCGAAGGCGTGCTGCGGGTGAAAACCACCGCCCTGGGTGGTGAAACCGTACTGGCGCGGATCATTCGCCTGGTGGAAGACGCCCAGGCGGCCAAGGCGCCGATCCAGAAACTGGTCGACAAGGTCAGCAACGTCTTCGTCCCGGTGGTGATCTGTATCGCCCTGGCGACCCTGGTCGGCTGGCTGATCGCCGGTGCCGGCTGGGAACACGCGCTGATCAACGCCGTCGCCGTGCTGGTGATCGCCTGTCCGTGCGCCCTCGGCCTGGCGACTCCCACCGCGATCATGGCCGGCACCGGCGTGGCGGCGAAACACGGCATCCTGATCAAGGACGCCGAAGCACTGGAAGTCGCCCACGCGGTCGATGCCGTGGCCTTCGACAAGACCGGCACCCTGACCTCCGGCCAGCCACGCATCACCAACCTCGCCGCCAGCGACGAAGCCCAGGCCCTCGCCCTGGCCGGCGCCCTGCAACGCGGCAGCGAACACCCGCTGGCCAAGGCGGTACTCGACGCCTGCGCCGAGCGCGGGCTGGCCCCGACCGCCGCCGACGCCACCCAGGCCCTGGCCGGACGCGGTATCCAGGGCCGTGTGGACGGCCGCCTGCTGGCCTTGGGCAACCGCCGCCTGCTGGACGAGCTGCAACTGCCGCCCGGCGATCTGGCGGACTCTGCACAACGCTGGGAAGCCGAGGGGCGGACCCTGTCCTGGCTGATCGAGCGCGAGCCGCAGGCCCGCGTGGTGGCCCTGTTCGCCTTCGGCGACAGCCTCAAGGACGGCGCGAAGCCCGCCATCGACGCCCTGCGCGGACGCGGTATCGCCAGCCACCTGATCACCGGCGACAACCGTGGCAGCGCCAAGGTGGTCGCCGATGCGCTGGGCCTGGACGACGTGCACGCCGAAGTACTGCCCGGCGACAAGGCCGAGGTGGTCGGCGCCCTGCGCAAGCGCGGGAAAGTGGTCGCGATGGTCGGCGACGGCATCAACGACGCCCCGGCGCTGGCCGCCGCTGATGTCGGTATTGCGATGGGTGGCGGCACCGACGTGGCCATGCACGCCGCCGGCATCACCCTGATGCGCGGCGACCCGAGGCTGGTCCCGGCGGCGCTGGACATCTCCCGGCGCACCTACGCGAAGATTCGCCAGAACCTGTTCTGGGCCTTCATCTATAACCTGGTGGGCATCCCGCTGGCCGCCTTCGGCCTGCTCAACCCGATGGTCGCCGGCGCCGCGATGGCCGCCTCCAGTGTCAGCGTGGTGAGCAACGCCCTGCTGCTCAAGCGCTGGAAACCGCAGGATCACCAGTGACACCCACGCCCCGCGCAAGCGGGGGCGTTCGATCGAGAGGAATCGGCATGAACATCGGCGAAGCGGCGAAGAAGAGCGGCCTGACCGCGAAGATGATCCGCTACTACGAATCCATCGGCCTGCTCGCCCCCGCCGGCCGCAGCGCCAGCGGCTATCGGCACTACAGCGAGCAGGACCTGCACACCCTGGCCTTCATCCGCCGCTCGCGGGACTTCGGCTTCTCGCTGGAGGAAGTCGGCCAACTGCTCGCCCTCTGGCAGGACCGCCAACGCGCCAGCGCCGACGTGAAGGCCCTGGCCGCTCGGCATATCGAAGAGTTGAATCGCAAGATCGCCGAACTCAGCAGCCTGCGCGACACCCTGCAGGAACTGAGCGACCACTGCCAGGGCGATCACCGGCCGGACTGCCCGATCCTGAAGGACCTGGAGTCGGGGAATTGCTGTCATTGAGGAGCTTTCGGACGGGGCTAAGCGCCCCGTTCGATTTGTGGTCATCGCGGTTACTGATAGATACCAAAGCCCGAGGGCAGAACGACTGCCCAACAGAGCGGGACAATTCCTTCATGAGATATCAAGGCTACGCCGCCCGCATCGAATACAGCGATGACGACGGGCTGTTCATCGGCCACATCGCCGGTATCCGCGACGTGATTGGTTTTCACGGCGAGTCGGTGAGCGAGTTGCGCGGGGCGTTCGAAGAGGCCGTGGACGACTACCTGGCCACCTGCGAGAAACTCGGCCGCGAACCGCAGCGGCCAGTCTCTCACTGACGACCCAAGACAACTGGTGATGGATCACCGCGGTGCAGCAATCTGACGCTTTTGTAGGAGCGAGCTTGCTCGCGAACACAGCCTGCAGCGGGGTTGGTTCGCGAGCAAGCTCGCTCCTACAGGTACGGGTCAGCCTTGGGCGCTCACTGTCGTACGGCGACGCCACAGCGACGCCGGCAGCACGGTCACGGCCAGGCCAACGAAGACCAGCACGCAAGCCATCCAGTCCTGGGCGGTCAGCGCTTCGCCGAGGAACAGCCAGCCCGACAGCAGACCTGAAACAGGCACCGCCAGCGCGAACGGCGTGACCTGGCTGGCCGGGTAGCGGCGCAGCAGGAAGCTCCACAGGCCGAAGCCGACGGTGGTGGCGAGGAAAGCGATATAGAGCAGCGCGCCGGCGCCGGTCCAGTGGATATTCAGCACGGCGTGCCCGATCGCCTCGGGACCTTCGAAGATCCATGACAGCACCAGCAGTGGTAGCGGCGGGATCAGGCTGACCCAACTGATCAGGCGCAGCATGTCGCTGGCGCCGGAGCGCTTGGTGGCGATGTTGGAGAAGGCCCAGGCGAGCGCGGCGGCGATCACCAGCAGGAAGGCCAGCAGGCTGTCGCCCAGCGGCCGCTCCAGGCCGATCAGCAGCAGGCCGCCGGCAGCCAGCGCCAGGCCCAGCAGCGCACGTGGAGTAGGCCTTTCGCCCAGCAGCACGGCGGCGATCAGCACGGTGAAGAACACTTGGCTCTGCAGCACCAGCGAGGACAGCCCGGCCGGCATGCCCAGGTGCATGCCGACGAACAGCAGCCCGAACTTCACCACGCCCAGCAGCACGCCGATCTGCACGATGCGCCAGAACGGCGCCGGCAGCGGGCCGCGCAGGAAAACCAGTGGCAGTGCGGCCAAGGCGAAGCGCAGGGCGCAGAACAGCAACGGCGGGAAGTCGTGCAGGCCGATCTTGATCACGACGAAGTTGATGCCCCAGATCAGGGTGACCAGCAGAGCGAGCAGGATATGGCGCAAGGGCATGGCGTAGAACTCGCAGTGGAGTGGAGCAACGCTACCAGCCCCGGCGTGCGATGTATGGATACAGTTGGTGCCGTACAGTTGTACGCCGCTCAGGGAATCGGCTCTCGTAGGAACAACTGTCTTCTATCGGGGAAATCCGCGCCTGCGATTCCCCCTCACCCCAGCCCTCTCCCTCAGGGAGAGGGGTCAGTCCGTACCGGCTGACACCGTGGCTTCCTCCTGCACCGAACGGTTCCCTCTCCCGCTTGCGGGAGAGGGTGAGGGGATCTTGATCTCGTAGGAGCGGAGCTTCTCCGCGATCCCCGGCAGGGCCGGTGCCGGGCCGGTTCGCGAGCAAGCTCGCTCCTACCGGGGTGACGGGACAGCTCTTCGTAGGAGCGAGCTTGCTCGCGAACCGCACAGCACCGCACAGCACGAAGCAGATCGCGGACGGAGTCCGCTCCTACAGGGGGTCGATCTGCAGCTTTGGCCAGCGCGCCAGCCAGTTCTTGGCGGCGATGCGCTGGCGGTAGAGATCGGGCTTTGCGCGAAAGCGTTCGGTTGGCCGAACGCGCAGGTCCAGCAGGTCGTCGCCCCCCAGCGGCGCCAGCAACTCCAGTCGGTCGCCGCGCAAACGCACCGCCACCGCGGTACAGGTTTCCGCCCAGTGCCGCAGCGCATCGGCACAGTCGCGGTAAGGCGCGTCGCCATTGCGCAGGTGCATGCGCGCCTGGTTACGCACCGACCAGGGCACGCCCGGGCAGGCCTCCAGAAGCCGGCGCTCCCAGTCGGAGTCCGCCTCGGCTTCCAGGCGGTCAGCGGCGAAATACAGGACATCCACATCGGCCAGCGGCGTGCTTTCGGCATAGCCGTGCAGCGCATCCCACACGGCGTTGCGCACGAAGCCGGCGCCGATCCAGGCATCGGCCGGTCCGTCATCGCGCACCCCTCGCAGCAGGCGCATGCGCTCGGGTTGCGCGGCGATCAGCGTCAGGATGTCAGAGGGGGCGCTCACTCCGCTCAAGCCTGCTCCCACGGCGGAGGCGGCGGCTCGTCGCGGGTCTGCGGCGCATCCTGGGCGACGCGGCCGGCCTCGCGGCGGGCCTGCTCACGCAGGGCCTCGGCGATTTCGCGCAACACCGAATCGACATCCGCCTCGTCCTCGGGATCGTCGAAATGGCCGGTCAGCGGAGTGTCCGGCAACAGCTTCCCTTCTTCGTACAGCGCCCACATTTCCTTGGCGTAGTGGGTGTACTTGAGTTCCGGGGCGAAGCGGCCGAAGTAGGCGGCCATGTTGCCGACGTCGCGCTCGAGCATGCGGAAGGCGTGGTTGTTGCCGGCAGCGTCGACCGCCTGGGGCAGGTCGATGATCACCGGGCCGTCCGGCCCGACCAGCACGTTGAACTCGGACAGGTCGCCATGCACCAGACCGGCGCAGAGCATCATCACGATCTGGCGGATCAGGAAGGCGTGGAATTCCCGCGCCAGCTCCGGCTCCATCACCACGTCGTTCAGGCGTGGCGCCGCATCGCCGTCCTCGTCGGCGATCATCTCCATGAGCAGCACGCCATCGAGGAAATCATAGGGCTTGGGCACCCGCACGCCGGCATTGGCCAGGCGGAACAGCGCGGCGACCTCGGCGTTCTGCCAGGCCTCCTCCTGCTCCTTGCGGCCGTACTTGCTGCCCTTGGCCATCGCGCGCGCCTGCCGGCTGTTGCGCACCTTGCGCCCCTCCTGGTACTCGGCGGCCTGGCGGAAGCTGCGCTTGTTGGCTTCCTTGTAGACCTTGGCGCAGCGCAGCTCGTCGCCGCAGCGCACCACATAGACCGCCGCTTCCTTGCCACTCATCAGCGGGCGCAGCACTTCGTCGATCAGTCCGTCTTCGATCAGCGGCTCAATGCGTTTCGGGGTCTTCATCGGGCTTCCTGGCATACCTCTCTACGGGCGCTGCGCACCTTATACGGCAATCCCCGGCGGCCGCCCAGCGCGATCAGGGGGTCGGCGGCGTCAGTTCGATGCTTTCGATAACCGCGTCTTCCAGCCGCAGCAACTCCAGCCCCAGGGCCTCGTCGCTATCGGCATAGCGCAGGGCGATGCTGGCGAAGCCTTCGGCAGCCTCGCTGAAGGCTTCCACCATGCGCGGGTCGAACTGGCTGCCGGCGCCGGCCTTGATCCGCGCCGCCGCCTCGTCCGGGCCCAGCGAGGTGCGGTAGGCGTGGCGGCTGGTGAGTTCGTCGTAGCAGTCGATCAGCGTCAGCATCCGCGCGGCCATCGGTATGCGTTCGCCGGCCAGGCCTTCCGGATAACCGCGGCCATCCCAGCGCTCGTGGTGGCTGTAGGCGATCTCCTTGGCGTAGCGCAGGAAGTCGGCCGGATAGCCGAGCTTGCGTTCGGCCGCCGCCAGCGCGTCGCGGCCAACCGTGGTGTGGCTCTGCATGATCAGCCGGTCGGCCTCGTCGAGCTGGCCGGGGCTGTGCAGGATGCGGTCGGGCACCGCGACCTTGCCGATGTCGTGCAGTTGCGCCGAGCGCGCCAGCAGCTCGATATTCTCCACCGAGAGTTCGCCGGAAAATTCGTTGCGCAGGGCCAGAGTGCAGCAGAGCAGGCGCATGTAGTGCTCGATGCGCACCAGATGCTGGCTGTGCGGGTTGTCACGCAGGTCGCACAGGGTCGCCATCGCCTCCAGCGTGGCGTCCTGGATGGCCTGCAGCTCGCGGGCGCGGCGGCGCACTTCCAGCTCCAGGTATTCGCTCTTGTCGCGCAGGAAATCGGCATTGGCCTTGAGGTTGAGGTGCGCGCGAATGCGCGCCAGGGTCACCGGCGGGCTGATCGGCTTGGTGATGTAGTCCACCGCGCCCAGGTCGAGGCCTTTCTGCTCATCGGCGGCGTTGACCATGCCGGTGAGGAAGATCACCGGGATATCGCGGGTGAAGGGGTCGGCCTTGAGCTGCCGGCAGACTTCGTAGCCGTCCATCTCCGGCATCATGATGTCGAGCAGCACCAGGTCCGGGCGCGGATCGCTCTGCACCAGGCGCAGCGCCTTGGCGCCGCTGGCGGCGACGCGCACCTGGTAGCGGTCCATCAGCAGCTCGCTCATCAGCATCAGATTATCCGGCTGGTCATCCACCACCAGGATCAATTCCTGTTCCGGCCGGTCCAACATGCTATCCATTGCATTCCCCTTATTGTTCAGACTGCCACGCGGCACCGGATCGGACCTTCCATCCGCGCCGGCGTTCAGATCCTGATGTCGCGCTCCCTCGCGAGGTTCACCAGGTTTTCCAGGGCGCGCTCGAACTCGAAACGCCTGACGTTCGTCGCGATGCCCTCGTACCCCTCATTGAAGACGCTGCGCAGCAGGCTTGCACGCTCGCCCAGCAGACGCCCCGCACGCGGGTCGTCGGCGGCCAGCAGTTGCGCCAGGCGCCGGCAGACACGCTCGATCTCCACCCTGTCGCCGCTCGGCTCCGGCAGGGGCGCCGCTTCCGCCGCCGGTAGCGCGGGCAGCGGAGGCGCGGCATGGCTGATGCTGTCCAGGTTCACCTCCAGCGCATCGTCCACCCGCCCCATCGGCAGGCGGCACCAGAACAGGCTGCCCTGCCCCGCTTCGCTTTCCACACCGACACTGCCGCCCATCGCCTCGGCCAGGTGCTTGCAGATCGCCAGCCCCAGCCCCGAGCCGCCGTAGCGTCGGGTAATCGAGCTGTCAGCCTGGCGGAACGACTCGAACAGGCGGTCCTGCTGCGTCGCGGAGATGCCAATGCCGGTATCGCGCAGACCGAAGTACAGCTGCAGGCTGTCCTCGTCTTCGTGCTCCAGGTCGACGATCAGCTCCAGCTCGCCGCGCTCGGTGAACTTCAGCGCGTTGTTGGCGTAGTTCATCAGGATCTGCCGCAGGCGCAGCGAGTCGCCGACCACCTGGGCCGGCACCCTCGGGTCGATCTGGCAACGCACCGCCAGTCCCTTGCCCGCTGCGCGGATGCTGAGCAGGTCGAACAGCTCGCCGAGCAGGCGTTCGAGGTCGAATGCGATGCGCTCGAACTCCAGCCTGCCGGCCTCCACCCGCGACAGGTCGAGGATGTCGCTGATCAGCTCCAGCAGGTACTGGCCCGAACCCTGGATCTTGCCCAGGTAGTCCAGTTGCTGCTGATCCAGGGTGGTTTCCTGCAACAGGTGGGCAAGGCCGATGATGATATTCATCGGCGTGCGGATTTCGTGACTCATGTTGGCGAGGAAGTCGCTCTTGAGCTGCGCGGCTTCCTCGGCGAGATCGCGGGCCTGGGCCAGCGCGACCTCGGTGGACTTGCGCGCAGTGACGTCGCGGCTCACGCCGACCAGTCCCAGCAGGCGTCCGCGGTCGTCATGGAAGGCGCTGCGCAGGGTATCGAACAGTACCTGGCGACCATCCGGATAGATCACCCAGCCCTCGCTGGCGTACGGCTCGCTGCCGGTCAGCGCCTGCTGGTCGCGCTCGTGCCGGCCGGCGCCGGCTGCGCGGCTGAACAACTGGCGGTCGCTACGCCCGACGATCTCCTCCGGGAGCCGCCCCAGGCAGTCGGCGAACGCCTGGTTGACCCCCAGGTAGCGACCCTGGGTGTCCTTGAACCAGATCGGGTCGGGAATGGCGTTGATCAGCGCCAGCAGAGTACTGCGCTGGCGGCGCTCCTCGGCTTCGGCGCGGGCGCGCTCGGCGACCTGGATGGACAGCCGCCGGTTCCACACCAGCACGAAGGCCAGCAGGGCGAGCACACCCACCACCCAGGGCCAGGCGATCTGCAGCAGGTGCATCCAGTCGAACACGTCCAGCGACGGCAGCCAGCGCGCCTGGATGTCTTCCTGCTCACCGCGGCTGATGTCGCCCAAGGCGCGGTCGAGCAGCGGCACCAGCGGCTCCAGCGCTTTGCGCACGGCGAAACGCACCTGGCTGTTGCCCAGGCCGCTGTCGCCGCGGACTTCCAGGTTGCTCAGACTCAGTTGCTCGATCAGGTAGCTGGAGGTGATCAGGTTGCCGACATAGGCATCGGCCCTGCCGATGGACACCGCCTTCAGGGCGCCGGCCGAATCCTCGCTGACCACGAAGACCACGCCGGGCACGGCCTTCGCCAGCAACTCCTGCACGGCATAGCCCTGCTCCACCGCCACCCGCCGCCCGGACAGGTCGTCGAGCGTGCGGATGGTACTGTCGCGCCGGGCGAAGATCAGGCTGCTGGTCAACAGGTACGGCTGGCTGAAGCTGAGGAAGCGCTTGCGCTCGTCGGTCATCGCCACCGACGGCACCAGATCCACCTCGCCGGCGTGCACGGCGGCGAGCACGTCGTCCCAGGTGTTGTAGATCACCGGTCGGACCTGCATGCCCAGCCGTTCGGAAATCAGTTGCAGGTAGTCGGCGCTGATACCGTGGAACTGGTCGAACTCGTCGATCACCTCGAACGGCGGCCAGCCGGCGCGGAACAGCCCGACGCGGATCGGTTCGTGGGCGCTGATGACGGCCCGCTCCTGATCGGTCAACGCAAGGCTCGCTGCGTGCGCCGGGACATACAGCAGGGCAAGCAGCAGGTAACAGAAGCAGAATCGAAGCAAGGCAACGCTCTCTGAAGTCGGACATCGGCAAGCGTAGTCCGCAGTTTGAAAACGCGATGCGGATTGCCCGCCCGCAGCGCCGGACAGACAATTCCCACATCGCCCCATTCCGTGGAGACACGCCATGATGAGCATCGAGCTGAACCCTGAGCGCTGCTGGCAGGCAGTCTGCGAGCGGGACGCGCGCTTCGAGGGGCGTTTCGTCTTCAGCGTGCGCTCCACCGGTGTCTACTGCCGCCCCAATTGCCCGGCCCGCCGCCCCTCGCGCGGCAACGTGGCCTTCCACGAAAACCCGGCCGCCGCCGAGGCCGCGGGGTTCCGCCCGTGCAAGCGCTGCTCGCCGCAAGGCCCGAGCCCCCGCGAGCAGCTGGACGCGCTGGTCGCCGCGGCCTGCGACCTGCTCGACCGGGCGGAAAAACCGCTGACCCTGGACGAACTGGCCAGCCGCATCGGCCTCTCCGCCTCGCACCTGGCTCGCGCCTTCAAGGCCCGAACCGGTCTGACGCCGCGCGCCTGGGCCGAATCACGTCGGGAACAACGCCTGGCCGCCGCACTGCCGCAAGCGCGCTCCGTGCTGGATGCCGCCCTGGAAGCCGGTTACTCCGGCACCCGCGCCCTCTACGAGAACGCCACCCCACTGAGCCCGGCGCAGCGCCGGCAGAAGGGCGCCGGCGAACGCCTGCGCTATGTCATCGCGCCCTGCCCGCTGGGGCGGATGCTGCTGGCGGCCACCGACAAGGGGGTCTGCGCGCTGCTGTTCGCCGATGAGGCCGGCGAGCTGGAGGAGCAGTTGGCCGAGCGTTTCGGCGCCGCCGAGCGCGTGCGCGACGACGCGGGCCTGGGCGACTGGTTGAATCAGGTGCTGGCGCAACTGGCGGAGCCCGAACAGGCCGCCCACTTGCCGCTCGACTTGCACGGCAGCGCCTTCCAGTTGCGCGTCTGGCGCGCCCTCACGCGCATCCCCAGCGGCGAGACACGGCGCTACGGCGAGCTGGCCGCGCAGCTCGACAGCCATCCGCGCGCCATCGCCCGCGCCTGCGCCAGCAACAGCATCGGCCTGCTGGTGCCCTGCCACCGGGTGGTCGGCAGTACGGGCGAAGGCGGCTACCGCTGGGGCCTGCCGCGCAAGCGAGAACTGCTGCGCCGCGAGGGAGCCGCCGGTCAGCCCAGCGACAACGAATGAGACCGGCCACGCATGGACCGGCGACCGGCGTGCTAAGGTGCCCGCCACTCCCTTGTGCTGCGGCGCACCATGAACCTCTGGCCCCTGATCACCCGGCTCGGCGATAGCGCGCTGCTGCTGCCCGCGGCAGCCTTCCTCTTCGCCTGGCTGCTGTACCGCGGCGAAGCGGCCAAGGCCGTGCTCTGGCTGGCGGTGTTCGGCCTGGCATGCGCCCTGGTGGTGTTCTCCAAGCTAGCGTTCATGGGCTGGGGCATCGGTATTCCAGCCTGGAACTTCACCGGTATTTCCGGCCATAGCATGATGGCCGGCTGCCTGTTGCCCGCTCTCGCCGCCCAACTCTGCGGCACTCGCCCCCGGGCGCTGGCCGCCGCCGGGCTGGCCGGGGGGCTGGCGGTACTGGTCGGCCTCTCGCGGCTGGCGATCGGCGTGCACTCCCCGGCGGAGGTCTACGTCGGCCTTGCCTTGGGGCTGGGGGCCAGCGCGGTCTTCCTCGGCGCGACCCGCCTGCGCCTGCCGGCCTTCACTCCAGCGGTACTGGCGCTGGTCCTGGCCCTCGGCGCCGCGCAGGGCCTCACTGGCGTGCGCGCGCCCACCCATCACCTGCTGGAACGCCTGGCCGCGCACCTGGCCGACCGCGAACTGCCGTTTCAGCGCGGACAATGGGCCGACCAGCCGGACGTCTGACATTATCTCGTTCGGATTTCCGAACGACAATTCGGAAAATTTTCGGATAACCGAACATCGTCCAGCTTCAGGTGCACCGGAAAAATAAAAAATATCGTTTTAATTCAATCAGTTAAAAACAATACTAGAAGTTGGCACAGAGCCTGCTCCTTTTCACCCCGAGCATGCGGCATGGCTACCCTCGCCGGTCGCAGGACTGAATAACAAACACAACCAGTCGAGGTAGATTCCATGCGTTTCGCACCCCGTGCGTTGGGCGCCGCCATTGTCGCAGCCCTGCTCGCCACTCCCGTCGTCGCCGAAGAGCTCACCGGTACCCTGAAGAAGATCAAGGACTCCGGCACCGTCGTCCTCGGCCACCGTGACGCCTCCATCCCCTTCTCCTACCTCGCCACCAATCCGCGCCAGCCGGTGGGCTACTCCCACGACCTGCAACTGAAGGTCGTCGATGCCCTGAAGAAAGAGCTGAACCTGCCCGACCTGAAGGTGCGCTACAACCTGGTCACCTCCCAGACCCGCATTCCGCTGGTGCAGAACGGCACCGTGGACATCGAGTGCGGCTCCACCACCAACAACCTGGAGCGCCAGAAGCAGGTCGACTTCTCCGTCGGCATCTTCGAAGTGGGCACCCGCCTGCTGACCAAGACCACCTCGGGCATCAACGACTTCTCCGACCTGAACGGCAAGAACGTGGTGACCACCGCCGGCACCACCTCCGAACGTCTGCTCAAGCAGATGAACGCCGAGAAGAAGATGGGCATGAACATCATCTCGGCCAAGGACCACGGCGAGTCCTTCCTGATGCTCGAATCCGGCCGCGCCGTGGCCTTCATGATGGACGATGCGCTGCTCTACGGCGAAATGGCCAAGGCCAAGAAGCCGGACGACTGGCACGTGGTCGGCAAGCCGCAGTCCTACGAGATCTACGCGTGCATGGTGCGCAAGGGCGACGCGCCGTTCAAGAAGGTGGTCGACAAGGCCATCGCCGATACCTTTGCCTCGGGTGAAGTGAACAAGATCTACGACAAGTGGTTCATGCAGCCGATCCCGCCGAAGAACCTGAACCTCAATTTCCCGATGAGCGATGAGCTCAAGAAGCTGATCGCCACTCCGACCGACAAGGCTGCCGAGCAGATGTAACGGTCGCGCGCGGCTGCGTTCACAAGGCGTAGCCACGCGGGGGATCGGGAGCGCAAGCCATGCGCTCCCGGCCCACACTTCCTGATGACGATGCCGGACCACCCGCTACCCGCGGGTGGCGGGCGGCCTTGCGCCCGCGTCCGGTCCCGTAGCGTACTAAAGCAACCGTGCAAAGCAACCGAGGGGAAACCCGTCATGGATTACAACTGGGACTGGGGCGTGTTCTTCAAGTCCACCGGGATTGGCGACGAGCGCTACCTGGACTGGTACGTCACCGGCCTGGGCTGGACCATCGCCGTCTCGCTCGCGGCCTGGGTCATCGCGCTGACGCTCGGCTCGCTGCTGGGCGTGATGCGCACCCTGCCCAACCGCTGGCTGTCCGGCATCGCCACCGCCTACGTGGAACTGTTCCGCAACGTGCCGCTGCTGGTGCAATTGTTCATCTGGTACTTCCTGGTGCCGGACTACCTGCCGCAGCCGATCCAGGACTGGTTCAAGCTGGGGCTGGCGCCGGAAACCTCGGCCTTCATCAGCGTGGTCGTATGCCTGGGGCTATTCACCGCCGCGCGGGTCTGCGAGCAGGTGCGCACCGGCATCCAGGCGCTGCCCAAGGGCCAGCTCTCCGCCGCCAGCGCGATGGGTTTCCGCCTGCCGGCGATCTACCGCCACGTACTGCTGCCGCAGGCCTTCCGCATCATCATTCCGCCGCTCACCTCCGAGTTCCTCAACGTCTTCAAGAACTCCTCGGTGGCCTCGCTGATCGGCCTCATGGAACTGCTGGCGCAGACCAAGCAGACCGCCGAGTTCAGCGCCAACCTGTTCGAGGCCTTCACCCTGGCCACGCTGATCTACTTCACCCTGAACATGAGCCTGATGCTCGGCATGCGCTTCATCGAGAAGAAGGTCGCGGTCCCGGGCCTGATTTCCGTGGGAGGTAAATGATGGACTTCAGTCAGATCGTCCCCGCCCTCCCCGGCCTGTGGGAAGGCATGCTCAGCACCCTGCAACTGATGGTGCTGGGCGTGCTGGGCGGCGTGGTGCTGGGCACCATCCTGGCGCTGATGCGGCTGTCCAACAGCAAACTGCTGTCGAACATCGCCGGCTTCTACGTGAACTACTTCCGTTCGATCCCGCTGCTGCTGGTGATCACCTGGTTCTACTTCGCGGTGCCCTTCATCCTGCGCTGGATCACCGGCCAGGACACCCCGGTCGGTGCGTTCACCTCGTGCCTGGTGGCCTTCATGATGTTCGAGGCGGCCTATTACTGCGAGATCGTCCGCGCCGGCATCCAGGCCATCCCGAAAGGCCAGATCGGCGCGTCCTACGCCCTGGGCATGACCTACGGCCAGGCCATGCGCCTGATCATCCTGCCCCAGGCGTTCCGCAAGATGACCCCGCTGCTGCTGCAGCAGAGCATCATCCTGTTCCAGGACACCTCGCTGGTCTACTCGGTGGGCCTGATGGACTTCCTCAACGCCGCCCGTTCCCGTGGCGACATCATCGGCCAGCCCCATGAGTTCCTGATCTTCGCCGGTCTCGTCTACTTCGTCATCAGCTTCGCCGCGTCCTTCGGCGTGAAGCGCCTGCAGAAAAGGTTAACCGTATGATCTCCATCGATAACGTCAGCAAGTGGTATGGCGACTTCCAGGTGCTCACCGACTGCAACACCAAGGTGTCCAAGGGTGAAGTGGTGGTGGTCTGCGGGCCGTCCGGCTCGGGCAAGTCGACCCTGATCAAGTGCGTCAACGCGCTGGAGCCCTTCCAGAAGGGCGACATCACCGTCGACGGCACCTCCATCGCCAACCCCAAGACCGACCTGCCGAAACTGCGCTCGCGCGTCGGCATGGTGTTCCAGCACTTCGAGCTGTTCCCGCACCTGACCATCACCGAGAACCTCACCATCGCCCAGCGCAAGGTGCTGGGGCGGAGCAAGGAAGAGGCGATGGACAAGGGCATGAAGCTGCTCGACCGCGTCGGCCTCAAGGAACACGCGCACAAGCACCCCGGCCAGCTCTCCGGCGGCCAGCAGCAGCGCGTGGCCATCGCCCGTGCCCTGGCGATGGACCCGATCGTGATGCTGTTCGACGAACCGACCTCGGCGCTCGACCCGGAGATGGTCAACGAGGTGCTCGACGTGATGGTCCAGCTCGCCCACGAAGGCATGACCATGATGTGCGTGACCCACGAGATGGGCTTCGCGCGCAAGGTCGCCGACCGGGTGATCTTCATGGACCGCGGGCAGATCGTCGAGGACTGCCCGAAGGAGGAGTTCTTCGGCGACCTGCAGAACCGCGCCGAGCGCACCCAGCAGTTCCTCGCCAAGATCCTGCCCCACTGATCCACCGAAGCCCTGGTCTTCCGGGCGCCTCACCTCACCGCAAACACAAGAATAAATAAGGAAGCTCCATGCGCGTGTTCCACTTCAGCAAGCTGCCCCTGGGCGTCGCGATCCTCGCCGCCAGTTCCTCGGTGTTCGCCGCCAGCCTCGACGGCGGCGCGGTCGCAGCACCGGACCAGTACGGCGCCAAGGTCGCCGCCGACGTCCTGAAGAAAGGCGGCAACGCCGTCGACGCCGCGGTCGCTACCGCCTTCACCCTCGCGGTCACCTACCCCGAAGCCGGCAACATCGGCGGCGGTGGCTTCATGACCCTGTACGTCGACGGCAAGCCCTACTTCCTCGACTACCGCGAGATCGCCCCCAAGGCCGCGACCAAGACCATGTACCTGAACGACAAGGGCGAGGTGATCGAGAACCTCAGCCTGGTGGGCACCAAGGCCGCCGGCGTGCCCGGCACCGTGATGGGCCTGTGGGAAGCGCACAAGCGCTTCGGCAAGCTGAAGTGGAGCGAACTGCTGACCCCGGCCATCGGCTACGCCAGGACCGGCTTCAAGGTCGCCGATCAGCAGTACCAGTACCGCCAGGACGCCATCGCGCTGTTCAACGGCAAGACCAACTTCGGCGACTACTTCGGCACCCTGTCGCCGGGCGAAACCTTCAAGCAGCCGGAGCTGGCCAAGACCCTGGAGCGCATCGCCGACAAGGGGCCGGACGACTTCTACAAGGGCGAGACCGCCAAGCTGCTGGTCGCGCAGATGAAGCACGACGGCGGCCTGATCACCCAGGAAGACCTCTCCGGCTACGAGGCCAAGTGGCGCGAACCGATGCGCATCGACTGGCAGGGCAACACCCTGTACACCGCACCGCTTCCGAGCTCAGGCGGCATCGCCCTGGCCCAGCTGATCGGCATCAAGGAACAGCGCGCCGCCGACTTCAAGGGCGTGGAGCTGAACTCCGCCAAGTACATCCACCTGCTCGCGGAAATCGAGAAGCGCGTGTTCGCCGACCGCGCCGACTACCTGGGCGACCCGGACTTCTCCAAGGTGCCCGAGGCCCAACTGACCGACCCGGCCTACATCGCCAAGCGCGCCACCGAGGTCAACCCGAACGCCATCTCGCCCACCGAGAAGGTCCGTCCGGGCCTGGAGCCGCACCAGACCACGCACTTCTCCATCGTCGACAAGGACGGCAACGCCGTCAGCAACACCTACACCCTCAACTGGGACTTCGGCAGCGGCGTGGTGGTCAAGGGCGCCGGCTTCCTGCTCAACGACGAGATGGACGACTTCAGCGCCAAGCCGGGCGTGGCCAACGCCTTCGGTGTGGTCGGCAGCGACGCCAACGCCATCGAGCCGGGCAAGCGCATGCTCTCCTCCATGAGCCCGAGCATCGTCACCCGCGACGGCCAGGTCAGCCTGGTGCTGGGCACCCCCGGCGGCTCGCGGATCTTCACCTCGATCTTCCAGGTGCTGAACAACGTCTACGACTTCCACCTGCCCCTGGAAAAGGCCGTGGCCGCGCAACGCGTGCATCACCAGCTGCTGCCCAAGGACACTATCTACTACGACGCCTACGCACCGCTCACCGGCAAGGTCGCCGACGAGCTCAAAGGCATGGGTTACACCCTGGAAGACCAGGGCTGGAACATGGGTGACATCCAGGCCATCCGTGTGAACGGCAAGGCCCTGGAAACCGCCTCCGATCCGCGTGGCCGCGGCGTCGGACTGGTGGTTGCCCAGTAACTCGCGCGAGGCGCACCGTGTGGTACCCGAGCCAGTCCATCGCCGCCCCCCGGCGTCGGGCTGGTTCGGTCCCGGCGACTGTGCTGCAATGCGCGTCCAGCCCATTGCCATCATCGCTTACCGTGAAGCCACGCCTGCTGCGCAACTTCCTGTTGCCTATCCTGCTGCTCCTGCTCACCCTGGGCTTCGGCTACGGCGGCTACCTGATCAGCGACGGCGCCGGCACCCGCGCCCTGATCGGCAGCGGCGAACGCCAGCTCGAACTGCACGCCCGCGGCGTGGAGAGCGAGATGAGCCGCTACACCTACCTGCCCAGCGTGCTGGAGCTGGAAAAGAACGTCACGCGCCTGCTGCTCGATCCCTCCCCCTACAACCGCAACCTGGTCAATGCCTACCTCGAAGGCTTGAACCGCCGCGCCGGCAGCCGTGCCATCTACCTGCTGGACACCTCCGGACGAGTGCTGGCCACCAGCAACTGGCAGAACGTGGAAAGCTACCAGGGCGAGGACCAGTCGTTCCGCGCCTACTTCCAGGACGCAATGGCCGGCCGCCCCGGACGCTTCTACGGCATGGACAGCACCTCCGGCGAGCCGGGCTACTACCTGGCCCACGGCCTGGTCAGCGGCGACAGGATCATCGGCGTGGCGGTGGTCAAGGTGAAGATGGAGGCGCTCGAAGAGCGCTGGGAAAAAGCCCGCCTGCAAGCCTTCGTCAGCGACGAGAACGGCATCATCATCCTCTCCAGCGATCCCGCCCTGCGCCTGAAGGCGGTACGCCCGCTGAGCGCCGACGACAAGGAGCGCCTGGCGCGCAGCCTGCAGTACTACTGGTGGGCGCTCAACGAATGGCAGCCGCTGGCCCGCCGTCCCCTGGGCGAGGGCGTGGAAGAAATCAGCTTCCCGCCGCAATCGCCCGAAGCCGACGGCCACAACCCCGTCAGCTACCTGATGCAGACCCGCCGGCTGAAGGACACCTCGTGGAACTTCACCCTGCTCAGCCCGCTCCACGACGTACGCCGCGAAGCCATGATCCACGGCATGCTCGCCGCCCTGGGCTTCGCCCTGCTGGCCTTCCTGCTGATCGCCTGGAACGAGCGGCGCAAGGTCATCGCCACCCGCCTCGCCGCCCGCGAGGCGCTGGAGCAGGCCAACAACGCCCTGGAGCGGCGCATCGCCGAGCGCACCAGCGACCTGCGCGCCAGCAACCAGCACCTGCGTGAACAGATCCGCGAACGCCGCCAGGCCGAAGACACCCTGCGCAAGGCCCAGGACCGCCTGGTGCAGGCCGGCAAGCTGGCGGTGATCGGGCAGATGTCCACCAGCATCGCCCACGAGCTCAACCAGCCGCTGGCGGCATTGCGCACCCTTTCGGGCAACACCGTGCGCTTCCTGGCGCGCGGCAAGCTGGACATCGCCAGCAGCAACCTGGTCGCCATCAACGAAATGGTCGACCGCATGGGCCGCATCACCGCCAGCCTGCGCGCCTTCGCCCGGCGCGCCGACGACCACGGCCAGGCCAGCCTGGGCAAGGCGGTGGATGCCGCGGTGATGGTCCTGCAGGTGCGCCTCAAGCAGGTGCCGGTGAGCCTGCACCGCGACTTCCCCGACGCCCGCCTGGCTATCGACCAGACCCGCCTGGAGCAGATCCTGGTCAACCTGGTCGCCAACGCGCTGGACGCCATGAGCCCGCAGGACGACCGCCAGCTCTGGCTGGAAGGCCGCATCGAGGGCGACGACCACTACCGCCTGGTGGTCCGCGACAACGGCCCCGGCATCCCGCAGGACGCGCGAGCGCACCTGTTCGAACCCTTCTTCACCACCAAGCCCGGCGAACTCGGCCTGGGCCTGGGCCTGACCCTTTCGGCCAGCCTCGCCACCGCCGCCGGCGGCAGCCTGAGCGTGGCCTACCCGGAGGCCGGCGGCACCGCCTTCGAGCTCTACCTGCCGCTGCTGCCTGCCCTGGAGAACCCTGCATGAGCGAAGAATCCCTGCGCGTCCTGGTCGTCGAGGATGACCCGCACGTATTGCTCGGCTGCCAACAGGCGCTGGCCCTGGAAGACATCGACAGCGATGGCGTCGGCAGCGCCGAGGAAGCGCTGAAAAAGGTTGGCGTGGACTTCCCCGGCATCGTCGTCAGCGACATCCGCATGCCCGGCATGGACGGCCTGCAACTGCTGGAACGGCTCAAGGCGCTGGACCCCAGCCTGCCGGTGGTGCTGATCACCGGACACGGCGACATCGCGATGGCGGTCAAGGCCATGCGCGACGGCGCCTACGACTTCATGGAGAAACCCTTCTCCCCCGAGCGCCTGGTCGACACCGCGCGCCGGGCGCTGGCCCAGCGTGCGCTGACCCGTGAAGTCAGCCAACTGCGCCGCCAGCTCGCCGGCCGCCAGGCCCTGGAAAGCCGGCTGATCGGCCGCTCGCCGGCCATGCAGGCGCTGCGCGAGCTGATCGCCAACGTCGCCGATACCTCGGCCAATGTACTCATCGAAGGCGAAACCGGCACCGGCAAGGAACTGGTCGCGCGCTGCCTGCACGACTCCAGCCGGCGCCAGGCCAAGCCCTTCGTCGCACTCAACTGTGGCGGCCTGCCGGAAAGCCTGATCGACAGCGAGATCTTCGGCCACGAGGCCCACGCCTTCACCGGTGCCGGCAAGCGTCGGATCGGCAAGATCGAGCACGCCAACGGTGGCAGCCTGTTCCTCGACGAGATCGAGAGCATGCCGCTGAACCTGCAGATCAAGCTGCTGCGCGTGCTGCAGGAACAGCAGCTGGAACGCCTGGGCTCCAACGAACTGATCCGCGTGGATTGCCGGGTGATCGCCGCGACCAAGTCCGACCTCGCCGCCATGGGCCGCGACGGCAGCTTCCGCAGCGATCTCTACTACCGCCTCAACGTCGTCACCCTCAACCTGCCGCCGCTGCGCGAACGGCGCGAAGACATCCTGATGCTCTTCGAACACTTCCTGCAGCAGTCCTCGCTGCGCTTCGACCGCGCAGCGCCCACCATCGACAACGCCACCGCCGCCACCCTGATGGCCCACGACTGGCCGGGCAACGTGCGCGAACTGCGCAACGTCGCCGAACGCTTCGCCCTCGGCCTGCCGGTGCTGGCCGGCGGCAACCTCGGCCCGGACGCGGGCGAACCGCGCTTCGCCGAAGCCGTGGAGGCCTTCGAGAAGAGCCTGCTGTCCACCGCCCTGGAGCGCCACGCCGGCAACCTCAGCCAGGCGGCGCACGCCCTGGGCATGGCCAAGACCACGCTGTTCGACAAGGTGAAGAAGTACGGCCTGAAGGGCGAGTGAACGACGCAATCGGCTCATCGTAGGAGCGAGCTTGCTCGCGAACCAGCCCTATATCGTGATCCCCGGCGAAAAGCGTTCGCGAGCAAGCTCGCTCCTACAATCGAAAAGCCACGCGGCGGAGCGCCCCATTGATCTGAAGTGAAGTGTCCCGGACACTATCGCCCTTTCCACCGGCCGCACGAGCGGGAGCCCCCATGTCCACCCAAGCCGAAACCCTCTGGAACCAGCTCTGTGCCGACGCCGGCGTCGACCCGCAGCAGCGCATGGCCGCTCGCCGCGCCATCCTCGCCAGCACCGAGGCGCTGGACGCCAACGTCTACCGCCCGGACGACAACGACCCGGACGCCGAAGAACTCGACATGGGCGACGCCAAGGTCCTCTTCCTCGGTCCCTTCGAAGCCCCCGTCGAGTGGGACGCCGCCGAGCGCGAAGAGTTCTTCGACGACGCCGACCCGGCGCTGTTCTTCAACGCCCGCCTGGAGGCCGAAGCCGAGCCGGGCACGCCGGCCTTCTTCGTTCCGGAAGTGGGCGATTTCCTGGCCGTCATGGATGCCGGCAAGATCCAGATGTACTTCCTCCACGACTGGCGCGAAGACAACGACGGCTGCACCTGCGTACTGATCCGCGACGATATCCAGCTCTGATCAGCGCGCCTTCTTGGGAGCGGCCTCCGGCTGCACTGGCCATCGAGCCGTGCGGTTAGCGAGCAAGCTCACTCCTACAGGCCAACTCTGCACGACGGCGCTCTTCGTAGGAGCGAGCTTGCTCGCGAACCTGCCCCGGAAGGCTCCGTCATTCCCCGTCACGTACGCGCGATCGCGCGCCCCTACAGGCTGCGCCGCACACTCCCCGGCGAAACACCGATACAGCGCTTGAACGCCCGGCTGAACGCCGCCTCGGACTGGTAGCCCAGACGCTCGGCCAATTCCGCCACGGCGATCTCGCGCTCCTGCAGCCAGCCCAGCGCCACATGCATGCGCCAGCGGGTGACGTAGTGCATGGCCGGCATGCCGACCTTCTCGGCGAAACGCGCGGCGAAGGCCGAGCGGGACATGGCCGCCGCTTCGGCCAGCGCCGCCAGGCTCCAGTCCCGCGCCGGCTCTCGGTGGATCAGGCTCAGCGCACGGCCGAGCTGGCGATCCTGCAATGCGCCAAGCCAGCCGGTCTGCGCCGCCGGATCCTGCTCGATCCAGACGCGGATGGCCTGGATCACCAGGATGTCGGCCAGCCGGGTGATCACCGTCTCTCCGCCCGGCCGCATCGCCCGCGCCTCGTCCTCCATCAGCCGCAGCGTGCTCAGCAGCCAGTCGCGCTGCCCGGGATCGCTGATCCGCGCCTCCAGCACACGCGGCAGCAAACGCACCAGTTGCAGCGCGGCGGGATGGTCGAAACGCACCGCGCCGCAGATCATCGCCGTCGGCTCGCCCCCGCCGCCCTGGCGCAACACTTCGTAGCGGTCGCTGGCGTAGGCGCGTGGCAGGCCGAACAGCCCCGCCGCTGCTTCGCCCGGGGCGCTGACCAAGCGGTGCCCTTCGCCGTGGGGCACCAGCAGCAGATCGCCGGGCGCCAACCGGCGCGGCGCCTCACCGTCCGCCTCCAGCCAGCACTCGCCCACGGTCAGCATGTGGAACATCAGGCACTGCGGCATGGCCGGCAGCTCCAGGCCCCAGGGCGCGGTAAATTCCGAGCGGCAGTAGAAGGTCCCGCTCATGCGCAGGAAATGCAGGGCCTCGCCCAGGGGATCGATGGAGGCCCAGGCATCGGTCGGCTCGGCAAAAGCGGGCGACGGTTTCATGGAGTCGAGACTGGCCCGCCGCGCCGCCAACGTCCAACACCTCTGGACGAAAGAGCATGAAATAGCGACTCCCAGGCATTAACCGTCCGGCCCTTCCGCGTGAGACTGGCCCCAGGCCAACGAACCCACGGCGGGCGCCGCGGGACAGGCCCACCACGAGGACATCGCCATGATCACCGTAATGGGCGCCACCGGTCGCACCGGTTCAAGAATCTGCCAGACCCTGCTCAATGCCGGCGTGCCGGTCCGCGCCCTCGGGCGCAATGCCGAACGCCTGGCGCCACTGGCCGAAGCCGGCGCGCAGATCGCCATCGGCGAGCCGGACGACGCCGACTTCCTCGGCAAGGCCTTCCAGGGCGCCGAGGCGGTCTACACGCTGCTCGCCTACGGGCCGGACACCGAGGATTACCGCAACCGGCAGGCCGCCCAGGGCGAGGCCATCCTGCACGCCATCCGCAGCAGCGGCGTGCGCCGTGTGGTGTTCCTCAGCAGCGTCGGGGCGGATCTGTCGTCCGGCAGCGGGCCGATCATCAGCATGCACGACCAGGAACAGCGCCTGCGCACGCTGCCGGCGGAGGTGAACGTACTGATGCTGCGTTCCGGCGCGCTGTTCGAGAACCTCTACGGCGCGCTGGAAATCGTCCGCGCCTGCGGCTGCTACAGCGACGCGGTGGCGCCGGACGTGCCGGTCCCCATGATTGCCACCGCCGACGTAGCCGATGCCGCCAGCCGCGCCCTGCTCGAACGGGACTGGCAGGGCGTGGCGACTCGCGAACTGCTCGGCCAGCGCGACCTCGGCTACGCCGAAGCCACCCGCCTGCTCGGCGCCGCCATCGGCAAACCGCAGTTGCCCTATGTCCAGGTGTCGCCGGAGGAACTGGCCACGGCCCTGCAGGAGGCCGGTTGCTCCGCCAGCGTGGCGGGCTGCCACGCTGAACTGGCCGAGGCGATCAACAGCGGGCGAGTGCGTGCGCGGGAGGCTCGCTCGCCGGCCAATACCACGACGACACCGTTCGAAGCCTTCGCCAAGGACTGGGCGGCCGCTTTTGCAGCATTGCCGTAGGGCGAGCACCCCAGATGAACATAATTTCCTACAAATTTATCGGAGGTCCCCGATGAATTTGGTCCAGATCCGCTGTCTAGAGTAGGTACCCCATTTTTCCCACCGGACCATCCGCCATGCATCACGATCCCGATAGCCTCTGGGTCGAAGTGGAGACCTGGTCTCCCTACCGCCCGCAACGCATCCTTCACGGCCGCATCAGCCGGGAAGACTTCCTGGCCCTGCACGAAGGCCATGCGCCCGTCATGGTGCGCCTGGACGACTGCCAGAACGGCGAGGCGCCCAGCGGCGCGGTACAGGACCTGTTCCTCGCCAGCTCGCACATCCTCAGCGTCACCCCGCTGCACCGCGCCGCCTGAGAGCCTGTTCACGATCTCCCGAACCAGGACAGAACAAGGCACAGCGAGCAACGGGAGTAGCGAGCGCCAGCGAGTCAAACAGGCTCCGGGCCAGCTCAGTCGGCCACGCCGCGGTAGACATAGGTCATCGGCCGGGGGCCCGGCAGGTAGTCCTGGACCAGCTCGCGCAGCGTGAAGCCGCCGGCCTGAAGCAGCGCCGGCATGTCGCGGTCGAGGTGACAGCCGCCGGCCAGCGGCTTCCACACCGGCGTCAGCCGATGCTGCCAGGCGCGCACGCTGGCGTCCGGCGCCAGGCCGTGTTCGCAGAAAAAAAGCTCGCCGCCCGGCTTGAGCACCCGGCGCATTTCCTTCAGCGCCGCCAGCGCATCGGGGATGCTGCACAGGGTGAAGGTACAGACGATGCTGTCGAAACTGCCGGCCTCGGCGCGGATCTCGCCCAGCTCCAGCGCCACCATCTCCACCGGGATGCCGATGCGCGCGGCGCGCTCGCGGGCCAGCTTCTGCATCTGCGCCGCCGGATCGACGCCGACGATTGTCGACACTTTCGCCGGATCGTAGAACGACAGGTTCAACCCGGTACCCAGGCCGATCTCCAGCACCCGGCCGTGGGCGCGGGGCACCAGCAGCGAGCGCTGCTTCATCACATCGCCCATGCCGCAGGCGAAATCGATCAGCCGGGGCAGGACATAGCGGTCGTAGAGTTCCATGCGCAGTCTCCGTTTTTCCGCCGATCCTAGCGGGCCTGGGCGGCGCCGGCACAGGTCCTGACGAGGGGATATCCGCCATTCTCGCGGACAACGCCTCCGGTTGGCCGGCCCGGCCGGGCATAAACCCGGGGGCTTGTTAGACGATTGTCGACAATTCATCAGTTCTTCATTGACCAAGACGCCCTGGAGGGGTAGCTTTCGCCGCACATCAAGAAGATTGTCGACACCATGAACGATAGCCTGCCCCTGCCAAGCCTTGTTGCGGACGACAGCGAAACTCTGTCGGAACACGTGTTCCGCAAGATCCAGTCGGCCATCGTCAAGGGCGAGATCGCCCCCGGCAGCAAGATTTCCGAGCCGGAACTGGCGCGCACCTACGGCATCAGCCGCGGCCCGCTGCGCGAGGCGATCCACCGCCTGGAAGGCCAGAAGCTGCTGGTGCGCGTGCCGCACGTCGGCGCGCGGGTGGTTTCGCTCAGCCACGAGGAGCTGCTGGAGCTCTACGAGATCCGCGAATCCCTCGAAGGCATGGCCTGCCGCCTGGCCGCCGAGCGCATGAGCCAGGCCGAGATCGACGAGTTGCGCCGGGTGCTCGACACCCACGAGCGCGACGAGGCGTTCCAGGCCGGCCGTGGCTACTACCAGCAGGAAGGCGACTACGACTTCCACTACCGGATCATCCAGGGCAGCGGCAACCGCACCCTCACCCGCATGCTCTGCGGCGAGCTGTACCAGCTGGTGCGCATGTACCGTCTGCAGTTCTCGGCGACGCCCAACCGGCCGCGCCAGGCCTTCGCCGAGCACCACCGGATTCTCGATGCCATCGCCGATCGTGACGGCGAACTGGCCGAGTTGCTGATGCGCCGTCACATCGGCGCCTCGAAACGCAATGTGGAGCGTCACTACCTGGACGCCCACCAACAAACGAGGTGAACAATGAGCTACAAGACCGCCGGCCAACGTTTCCGTGAAGCCCTTGCCGAAGAAAAGCCGCTGCAGGTGATCGGCGCGATCAACGCCAACCATGCGCTGCTGGCCAAGCGCGCCGGCTTCAAGGCCATCTACCTCTCCGGTGGCGGCGTGGCGGCGGGCTCCCTCGGCCTGCCGGACCTGGGCATCAATACCCTGGACGACGTGCTCACCGACGTGCGCCGCATCACCGACGTCTGCGACCTGCCGCTGCTGGTGGACATCGACACCGGCTTCGGCCCCAGCGCCTTCAACATCGAGCGCACCGTCAAGAACCTGATCAAGGCCGGCGCCGCTGCCGCCCACATCGAGGACCAGGTTGGCGCCAAGCGCTGCGGTCACCGTCCGGGCAAGGAAATCGTCTCCGTCGAGGAAATGGCCGACCGCGTGAAAGCCGCCGCCGACGCCAAGACCGACCCGAACTTCTTCCTGATCGCCCGCACCGACGCCATCCAGGCCGAAGGCGTGGACGCCGCCATCGAACGCTGCCAGCGCTACGTCGAGGCCGGCGCCGATGCGATCTTCGCCGAAGCCGCCTACGACCTGCCGACCTACAAGCGCTTCGTCGATGCGCTGAACGTGCCGATCCTGGCCAACATCACCGAGTTCGGCGCCACCCCGCTGTTCACCCGCGACGAGCTGGCCTCGGTTGGCGTGGCCATCCAGCTGTATCCGCTGTCCGCCTTCCGCGCCGCCAACAAGGCCGCCGAAGCCGTGTACACCGCGATCCGCCAGGAAGGTCACCAGCAGAACGTGATCGAGCTGATGCAGACCCGTGCCGAGCTGTACGACCGCATCGGCTACCACGCCTTCGAGCAGAAGCTCGACGCGCTGTTCGCAGCCGGCAAGAAGTAAGCACGAGACTGAACGATGAGTAGGGCGCATAACGCCAAGGGCGTTATCCGCCAACCAGATTCGAACCGATACCCCGCCCTGTGCCGGGGGACAAGAACAAGCAACCGGATTTGATGAGGAGACACGCGATGAGCGCTACCGCAGAAACCACCACCGGCTTCAAGCCGAAGAAGTCCGTGGCCCTGAGTGGCACCGCCGCTGGCAACACCGCCCTGTGCACCGTCGGCCGTACCGGCAACGACCTGCACTACCGTGGCTATGACGTCCTGGACTTCGCCAACCGCTGCGACTTCGAGGAAATCGCCCACCTGCTGGTCCACGGCAAACTGCCCAACGCCGCCGAACTGGCCGGCTACAAGGCCAAGCTGAAAGCCCTGCGCGGCCTGCCGGCCGGCGTCAAGGCCGCCCTGGAAACCCTGCCGCCCTCGGCCCACCCGATGGACGTGATGCGCACCGCCGTGTCCGTGCTCGGCTGCCTGTCGCCGGAGAAGGACGACCACAACCATCCGGGCGCCCGCGACATCGCCGACAAGCTGATGGCCTCCCTGGGCTCCGCCCTGCTCTACTGGTACCACTTCAGCCACAACGGCAAGCGCATCGACGTCGAGACCGACGACGACTCCATCGGCGGCCACTTCCTGCACCTGCTGCACGGCGAGAAGCCCCGCGAGTCCTGGGTGCGCGCCATGCACACCTCGCTCAACCTGTACGCCGAGCACGAGTTCAACGCCTCCACCTTCACCTCCCGCGTGATCGCCGGCACCGGTTCGGACATGTTCTCCTGCATCGCCGGCGCCATCGGCGCGCTGCGCGGCCCGAAACACGGCGGCGCCAACGAAGTGGCCTTCGAGATCCAGAAGCGCTACGACAACCCGAACGAAGCCGAGGCCGACATCCGCGCCCGCGTCGAGAAGAAGGAGGTCGTGATCGGCTTCGGCCACCCGGTCTACACCGTGTCCGACCCGCGCAACAAGGTGATCAAGGAAGTCGCCAACCAGCTGTCGAACGAGCAGTCCAACACCAAGATGTATGACATCGCCGAGCGCCTGGAAAGCGTGATGTGGGAAATCAAGAAGATGTTCCCCAACCTCGACTGGTTCAGCGCCGTCAGCTACCACATGATGGGCGTGCCGACCGCCATGTTCACTCCGCTGTTCGTGATCGCCCGTACCGCCGGCTGGTCCGCCCACGTCATCGAGCAGCGCATCGACGGCAAGATCATCCGCCCGAGCGCCAACTACGTCGGCCCGGAAGATCTGCAGTTCGTGCCGCTCAAGGACCGGGCTTAATTAGGAACAGCATGATGAACACTCAATTCCGCAAACGCCTGCCCGGCACCGCACTGGATTACTTCGACGCCCGCGAGGCCGTCGACGCGATCCAGGCCGGCGCCTGGGACAAACTGCCCTACACCTCCCGCGTGCTGGCCGAACAGCTGGTGCGACGCTGCGACCCGGCAGACCTGACCGCCTCCCTGGAGCAACTGGTCTACCGCAAGCGCGACCTCGACTTCCCCTGGTACCCGGCACGCGTGGTCTGCCATGACATCCTCGGCCAGACCGCGCTGGTCGACCTGGCCGGCCTGCGTGACGCCATCGCCGAGAAAGGCGGCGACCCGTCCAAGGTCAACCCGGTGGTGCCGACCCAGTTGATCGTCGACCACTCGCTGGCCGTGGAAGCCGCGGGCTTCGACCCGGATGCCTTCGAGAAGAACCGGGCCATCGAGGACCGCCGCAACGAGGATCGCTTCCACTTCATCGACTGGACCAAGACCGCGTTCAAGAACGTCGACGTGATCCCGGCCGGCAACGGCATCATGCACCAGATCAACCTGGAGAAAATGAGCCCGGTGGTCCAGGCGCGCGGTGGCGTGGCCTTCCCCGACACCTGCGTCGGCACCGACTCGCACACCCCGCACGTGGATGCCCTGGGCGTGATCGCCATCGGCGTCGGCGGCCTCGAAGCCGAGACCGTGATGCTCGGCCACCCGTCGATGATGCGCCTGCCCGACATCGTCGGCGTCAAGCTCACCGGCAAGCGCAAGCCGGGCATCACCGCCACCGACATCGTCCTGGCGATCACCGAGTTCCTGCGCAAGGAGCGCGTGGTCGGCGCCTACGTCGAGTTCTTCGGCGAAGGGGCGGACAGCCTGACCATCGGCGACCGCGCGACCATCTCCAACATGTGCCCGGAATACGGCGCCACCGCCTCGATGTTCTACATCGACGGCCAGACCATCGACTACCTCAAGCTCACCGGCCGCGAGCCCGAGCAGGTGGCGCTGGTGGAAAACTACGCGAAGACCCTCGGCCTCTGGAGCACCGCTCTGGAAACCGCCGAGTACGAGCGCGTGCTGGAGTTCGACCTGGGCAGCGTCGTGCGCAACATGGCCGGCCCGTCCAACCCGCACCGCCGCCTGCCGACCTCGGCGCTGGCCGAGCGCGGCATCGCCGACGAAGCCAAGCTGGAGTCCGGTCGCGTCGAGGAGGCCGAAGGCCTGATGCCCGATGGCGCGGTGATCATCGCCGCCATCACCAGCTGCACCAACACCTCCAACCCGCGCAACGTGATCGCCGCCGGCCTGGTGGCGAAGAAGGCCAACGCGCTCGGCATGCTGCGCAAACCGTGGGTGAAGACCTCCTTCGCGCCGGGTTCGAAGGTCGCCAAGCTGTATCTGGAAGAAGCCGGCCTGCTGCCGGAGCTGGAGAAGCTCGGCTTCGGCATCGTCGCCTATGCCTGCACCACCTGTAACGGCATGTCCGGCGCGCTGGACCCGGTGATCCAGAAAGAGATCATCGACCGCGACCTGTACGCCACCGCCGTGCTCTCGGGCAACCGCAACTTCGACGGCCGCATCCACCCCTACGCCAAGCAGGCCTTCCTCGCCTCGCCGCCGCTGGTGGTCGCCTACGCCATCGCCGGCACCGTGCGCTTCGACATCGAGCAGGATCCGCTGGGCACCGACAAGGACGGCAACCCCGTCACCCTGAAGGACCTCTGGCCGTCCGACGAAGAGATCGACGCCATCGTCGCCGCCAGCGTCAAGCCCGAGCAGTTCAAGCAGGTCTACATCCCGATGTTCGACCTGGGCAGTGTGCAGGAAGCGGAAAGCCCGTTGTACGACTGGCGCCCGATGTCCACCTACATCCGCCGTCCGCCGTACTGGGAAGGCGCGCTGGCCGGCGAGCGCACGCTCAAGGGCATGCGTCCGCTGGCGATCCTGCCGGACAACATCACCACCGACCACCTGTCGCCGTCCAACGCCATCCTGGCGGACTCGGCCGCCGGCGAGTACCTGGCGAAAATGGGCCTGCCGGAGGAGGACTTCAACTCCTACGCCACCCACCGCGGTGACCACCTGACCGCCCAGCGCGCCACCTTCGCCAACCCGCAGCTGGTCAACGAAATGGCCGTGGTCAACGGTGAGGTGAAGAAGGGTTCGCTGGCCCGCGTCGAGCCGGAAGGCAAGGTGATGCGCATGTGGGAAGCCATCGAAACCTACATGAACCGCAAGCAGAACCTGATCATCGTGGCCGGCGCCGACTACGGCCAGGGCTCGTCCCGCGACTGGGCGGCCAAGGGCGTTCGCCTGGCGGGCGTGGAAGTGATCGTCGCCGAAGGCTTCGAGCGCATCCACCGCACCAACCTGGTGGGCATGGGCGTGCTGCCGGTGGAGTTCAAGCCGGGCACCACCCGCCTGACCCTGGGCCTGGACGGCACCGAGACCTACGACATCAAGGGCGCAGTCTCGCCGCGTTGCGACCTGACCCTGGTCATCCATCGCAAGAATGGTGAAGTGGTCGAAGTCCCGGTCACCTGCCGCCTCGACACCGCCGCCGAAGTGAAGGTGTACAACGCCGGCGGCGTGCTGCAGCGCTTCGCCAAGGACTTCCTGGAAGGCGCGGTAGCGTGATGTAACAGCCGGCCCGGCTGCACGGCGGGTCGGCCCCAATCCTGTAGGAGCGAGCTTGCTCGCGAACGGCCCCGCAGCGGGGATGGGTTCGCGAGCAAGCTCGCTCCTACAAGTAACGCACAGGACCTGAGAATGCCCCACGTACCCCAAGTGAAGATCCCCGCCACCTACATCCGTGGCGGCACCAGCAAGGGCGTGTTCTTCCGCCTGCAGGACCTGCCCGAGCGCTGCCAGGTGCCCGGCGCGGCCCGCGACAAGCTGTTCATGCGCGTGATCGGCAGCCCCGATCCGTACAGCGCGCACATCGACGGCATGGGCGGCGCGACCTCCAGCACCAGCAAGTGCGTGATCCTGTCGAAAAGCACCCAGCCGGACCACGACGTCGACTACCTCTACGGCCAGATTTCCATCGACAAGGCCTTCGTCGACTGGAGCGGCAACTGCGGCAACCTCTCCACTGCCGCCGGCTCCTTCGCCATCCACGCCGGCCTGGTCGACCCGTCGCGCATTCCGGACAACGGCACCTGCGTGGTGCGCATCTGGCAGGCCAACATCCAGAAGACCATCATCGCCCACGTGCCCGTCACCAACGGCCAGGTGCAGGAGACCGGCGACTTCGAGCTGGACGGCGTGACCTTCCCCGCCGCCGAGATCGTGCTGGAGTTCCTCGACCCGTCCGACGACGGTGAAGACGGCGGCGCCATGTTCCCCACCGGCAACCTGGTGGACGACCTGGAGGTTCCGGGCATCGGCACCTTCAAGGCGACCATGATCACCGCCGGCATCCCGACCATCTTCGTCAACGCCCAGGACATCGGCTACACCGGCGCCGAGCTGCGCGAAGCGATCAATGGCGACCCCGAGCAACTGGCGCGCTTCGAGAAATTCCGCATCGCCGGCGCCCTGCGCATGGGCCTGATCAAGACCCCGGAAGAAGCCGCGACCCGCCAGCACACGCCGAAGATCGCCTTCGTCGCGCCGGCGAAGGACTACGTCACTTCCAGCGGCAAGCAAGTCCAGGCCGGCGACGTCGACCTGCTGGTGCGCGCACTCTCGATGGGCAAGCTACACCACGCGATGATGGGCACCGCCGCCGTGGCCATCGGCACCGCTGCGGCCATCCCCGGCACCCTGGTGAACCTCGCCGCCGGCGGTGGCGAGCGCAGCGCCGTACGCTTCGGCCACCCCTCCGGCACCCTGCGCGTGGGTGCGGAGGCGAAGCAGGTGAACGGTGAATGGACCGTGACCAAGGCCATCATGAGCCGCAGCTCGCGCATCCTCATGGAAGGCTGGGTACGGGTGCCGGGCGATTCGTTCTGATCGCAGGCTCTACCGTGGAAAGCACAAGGCCCGCATCAGCGGGCCTTGTCGTTTCAGAGCGGATTCATGCACGGCATCCCCTTGTAGGAGCGAGCTTGCTCGCGAACAGAGTGAACCGGTGGTGACGGAGCTGGGCGGATTCGCGAGCAAGCTCGCTCCTACAAAAAGCATCAGGCGATGAAATCGCCCTGCAACTGTTCCAGCAGCACCTGAATCCGCGCCAGGCGCACGGTCGGGTCGTCCATCTCCAGCAGCACCTGCTTCTGCTCGGGATCGAAGGGCAGCAGGTAGGCGAGCTGGCAGGCCAATTCCTGCTGTCCGCTGACTTCCCCGCCCATCTCCAGCGCGGAAACCATCGGATGCATGGACAACGCCTCCAGCAGCGCCGCCAGGTCGTCGTGCTCCTTGGTCAGCGGTTGGTCGGGCTGCTCGTCCAACCACTCCACCTCGGCCACGGTCAACTGATCCGGCTGCACATTGGCGGAAAGCACGCGGAAACGCCGGCCACCCTCGACGCGGATGCCCAGCAAGCCATTGGGCCGCTGCTGCCAGTCGCGGATGCGCGCTTCGCAGCCCACCAGGCTGTAGCGCTCCGGCGCATCGCCGACCTCCTCGCCCTCGACGATGGCCACCACACCGAAACCCGCGCCCTGCTTCATGCAGCGGCCGATCATGTCCAGGTAGCGCGCCTCGAAGATCTGCAGGTCGAGACGGCAGCCGGGAAACAGCACGGTGTTGAGGGGGAACAGCGGGAAACTCATGGACACTCCGTCGATTCGTCAGGCAATCAGCGCTACCGCCAACGGTAGCAGCACAGCAGTGGCCACGCCCATCAGGCTCATCGCCAGGGCGGCAAAGGCACCGCATTCCTCGCCTTCCTGCAGTGCGCGGGAGGTGCCCACGGCGTGGGCGGTCATGCCCAGCGCCATGCCCTGCGCGGCCGGGTGATGCACGCCGACGCGGCGCAGCAGTTCCGGACCGAGGATGGCGCCGAGCACGCCGGTGATCAGCACGAACACCGCCGCCAGCGCCGCCACGCCGCCGATCTGGCTGGCCACCAGCATGGCGATCGGCGAGGTCACCGACTTGGGCGCCAGGCTCATCAGCATTTCGTGATCGATGCCGAACAGCCAGCCCAGGCCGATCCCCAGCGTGGTGGCGAACAGACCGGCCACCACCAGGGTGATCAGGGTCGGCCAGAACAGCTGGCGAATGCGCTTGAGGTTGAGGAACAGCGGCACCGCCAGGGCCACGGTGGACGGGCCGAGCAGGATGGTCAGCACCTTGGCGCTGGTGCTGTATTCGGCATAGTCGATGCCGCAGGCCAGCAACACCGCGATGACGATCAGCATCGACACCAGCACCGGCTGCAGGAACACCCAACGGGTGCGCTCGTAGGCGGCCAGCGCCAGTTGGTAGGCACCCAGGGTAACGCCGACGCAGAACAATGGATGATGAATGACGGACGACACCGCACCTTGCCAGTCGAACATCAGGCGCCCTCCTTCTGCTTGCGCTGGCGGTCGATGAGCTTCTGCATCAACCAGCCGGCAAAGATGAAGGACAGCACCAGCGACAGCGACAAGGCACCGACGATGGCCCAGAAATCCGCGGCAATCTGCTTCGCGTAGACCATCACCCCCACCGCCGCCGGCACCAGCAGCAACGGCAGGTAGCGCAGCAGCGAGGCAGCCGCCTCGTTCACCGGGTTGCTCACCTCGCCGTTCCACACCAGGAAGGCGAACAGCAGCACCAGCCCAATGATGGGGCCGGGAATCATATGCAGGATGAGAGCATTCAGGCCCGTGCCGAGCAGTTGGAACAGCACCAGCCAGGTCAGGCCGCGTAACAACATCAGGGACATCTCCAGCGCAAGGAGGCGCCATTATGCCCAGCCGGGCACTGCTATGGCACGGCATTCGCCCAAAGCATGAAAGCCGGACCGGCTTGACCGCATCCGATGCCCATGCTGATCTACCGGCTGCTTTACGATCTGCTGGACGCCTTAGAAGAACAACGCATTCCCCGGAGGAAACATGGCATTCGTACCCGTAAGCGCACTGAAGGACTACATCGGCAAGGACCTGGGCCATTCGCAGTGGCTCACCATCGACCAGGAGCGCATCAACCAGTTCGCCGAGTGCACCGAGGACCACCAGTTCATCCACGTCGACCCGGAGAAGGCGAAGAAGACCCCGTTCGGGAGCACCATCGCCCACGGCTTCCTCTCCCTGTCGCTGATCCCGAAACTCTGCGAAGGTCTGCTGGTGCTGCCGGAAAACCCCAAGATGGTGGTCAACTACGGCCTGGACAGCGTGCGCTTCATCCAGCCGGTGCCGGTCAATTCCCGCGTGCGCCTGCAAGTGACCATCAGCGACATCACCGAAAAGAATCCCGGCCAATGGCTGATCAAGGCACGCTGCACCCTGGAGATCGACGGACAGGCCAAGCCCGCCTACATCGCCGAATCCCTGAGCCTGTGCTTCGTCTGACGGCCGTTGCCGCATCGCTGTGAAAAAAGCCCGCGTCCGCGGGCTTTTTTGCGTCACACTGGCATCGCGTCCCTCCGCCGATTCGAGATGTCCATGCCACGCCACCTCCTGCCCCTCGGCCTCGCCCTGCTCCTTGCAGCCTGTGGCGAAGGCGAGCCTCTGACTCCCCCCGACGGCCGCCTGCCCGATGGCGCGCGCTACCGTGGCGAGCTGGTGGATGGTCAGTTGCAGGGCAAGGGCCGCCTGGACTACCCCAACGGCGCCTGGTACGACGGTGAGTTCGACAAGGGCCTGCAGAGCGGCCAGGCCACGTGGCACGGCGGTGACGGCTCGACCTATGTCGGCAGCTTCCGCGAGGGCCTGTTCGATGGGCGGGGGCATCTGCAGTTCGCCGACGGCAGCGTCTACGACGGCCAGTTCAAACAAGGCGAGTTCGACGGCGAAGGACGCCTGAGCCAAGGCCAGACCCAGTACAGCGGCGGCTTCCGCAAGGGTCGCTACGACGGCGCGGGCATCCTCGAACTGCCCGATGGCACCCGCCACCAGGGCTGGTTCGCGGGCGGCGAGGCCAGTGGCGAGGGTTCGCGTCTGGACAGCCTCGGCAACCAGTACACCGGCCACTTCAAGAACGGCACGCTCAACGGCAAGGGCACCTTCCGCGACGATGCCGGCGACCACTACAGCGGCGAGTTCCGCAACGACCAGTTCGACGGCAAGGGGCGCTTCCAGAACCTCTCCGGCGACGTCTGGCTCGGCCGCTTCCGGGAAGGCTCGCTGGACGGCCCGGGCGAGTTCATCGGCAGCGACGGCAGCCGATACCTGGGTGAGTTCCGCCAGTGGCGCTTCGATGGCAAGGGCACCCTCAGCCAGGCCGACGGTCAGGTCTACAGCGGCGCGTTCTCCCGTGGCGAATACGCCGGCGAAGGCACCCTCACCCGCAGCGACGGCAGCATCCAGCGCGGCAGCTGGAGCAACGGCCAACGCATCCGCGACGAGCACGGCGCGCTGCTGCCCAATGCGCTGGAAGTCGGCCTGCTGGAACAGGGAACGTTGCTGGACAAGGCGCTGGCCGCCATCCCGCGCTCCACCCCGGCCATCGAACTCTACGGCCTGAGCGTCGGTGGCGACGGCAAGCAGAGCGTCTTCCTGCGCGAGGCCGACTACGTCGCCAAGCTGCTGGGCAGACGCTTCGGCGGCCAGGGCGTGGTGACGCTGGTGAACCACCGCGACCACCTCACCGACCGCCCGATGGCCACCCGCGAAAGCCTCGCCCGTACCCTGCGCACGCTGGCCGAGCGCAGCGGACCGGAAGACCTGGTGTTCATCTACCTGACCAGCCACGGCTCCCACGACCACCAGTTGGTGCTGGACATGCCGGGGCTCAAGCTCAACGACCTGCCGGCCAGCGAACTGGCCACCCTGCTCGCGCCATTGAAGGATCGTCACAAGGTTCTGGTGATATCGGCCTGCTACAGCGGTGGCTTCATCCCCGCGCTCAAGGACGACAAGACACTGATCATGACCGCCGCGCGCAGCGACCGGGTATCCTTCGGCTGCTCCGAGGAGGCCGATTTCACCTACTTCGGCGACGCGCTGTTCGCCAAGGCCCTCCAGCAGACCGACGACCTCGAGAAAGCCTTCGCGCTGGCCAGCGACACGGTCGCGCGGCGCGAGAAGGAGGAACAGTTCGAGCCCTCGGAACCGCAACTCTGGGCACCGACGGCGGTCCTATCGCGCTGGAAGGCGCTGCGTACGCAGCAACGCCCTGCGGTGTTCGATACGAAGAATGCCGCCGCACAAGCAAAACAATAGGCCGGCAACTAAGCTTGTCAGTGTGTCAGGGAGAAACACAGATGTACTCAACACCGACGAATGTCCTGCTTGCTGGCGCTACCGGTCTGACCGGTGAGCACCTGCTCGACCGCATGCTCAACGAGCCCACCGTCAAGCGCGTACTCGCGCCGACCCGGCGAAAGCTGGCCGAACATCCACGCCTGGAAAACCCCATCGGCCCACTGGCCGAACTGATTCCGGCGCTGACCCGACCGGTCGATACCGTGTTCTGCTGCCTGGGCACAACCATCAAGGAGGCCGGCTCCGAAGAGGCCTTCCGCAGCATCGACTTCGACCTGCCATTGGCCCTGGGCGCACGCGGCCTGGAGCTGGGCGCGCGGCACTACGTGGTGATCAGTGCGCTGGGCGCCGACAGCAAGTCGTCGATCTTCTACAGCCGGGTCAAGGGCGAACTGGAAGACGCCCTACGCCAGCAAGGCTGGCCGCAACTGACCATCGCCCGCCCCTCGCTGCTGCTGGGCCAGCGCGAAGAGGTACGCCTGGCCGAACTGCTCGCCGCCCCCTTCGCCCGCATCCTGCCGGGCAAGCTGCACGGCATCGAAGCCTGTGCCCTGGCCCGCGCGCTCTGGCGCCTGGCGCTGGAAACCGGCAAGGGCACCCGCGTCGTCGAATCGGACGAGTTGCGCCGGCTGGGTAAGTAATCTTTCGCAGGTGCAGGACATGCGTCCGTTCGCGGCCGTACGCCCCGGACCATGCTCAACCGCTTTCCGTAGGAGCGAGCTTGCTCGCGAACCGGACCCGCTGCGGGGCTGTTCGCGAGCAAGCTCGCTCCTACAGGGTCAGCGTGGGCGCCCAGGATACGCGCCGTCAGTTCCCGCCGCGCACCTGCAGGCCGACGCCCAGCTCCGCCGCGATGGAAAACGGCAGCAACAGCGTATCCAGCAGCGCGCTGCCCGGCAGGTCCAGCCCCGGATACGCCGGCGCCTCGACGCCGAAGCGGTCCATCGGGCAACAGCCACCCTGGAGCGAATACCAGTCCAGTCGAGTGCCGGCATAGATCAGCGGCGCGTCGGGCTTGCCGGCATTGAGGGTCTTCACGGTGGCGCAGCCGCCCAGTTGCAACAGCAGCAAGGCGGCGAGAAGCTTATTCGTCACTGACAAGATGGTGTTCGCCCCAGCGCGGCAGCATGTCCTGGGGAATGCCCAGTTGATTGAGGATGCGCGCGACGACGAAGTCGATCAGATCGTCGACCGTCTGCGGCTGGTGATAGAAGCCTGGAGCGGCCGGCAGGATCACCGCGCCCAGGTTGGACAGCTTGAGCATGTTCTCCAGGTGGATGCTGGAGAACGGCGCTTCGCGCGGCACCAGGATCAACTGGCGGCGCTCCTTCAGCGCCACGTCGGCGGCGCGCTCGATCAGATTGTTGCAGGCGCCGGTGGCGATGGCCGAGAGCGTCCCGGTCGAACAGGGCACCACCACCATCGCGCTGGGCGCACCGGAGCCGGAAGCCACCGGGGCCATCCAGTCTTCCTTGCCGTACACGCGGATCTGCCCCGGCGCGGCGCCGGTGTATTCGCTGAGGAAAGCCTGCATCGCCTGCGGCTTGCCCGGCAGGGTCACGTCGGTCTCGGTGGCCACCACCAGTTGCGCGGCCTTGGAGATCAGGAAGTGCACCTCGCGGTCCTCCTGCACCAGGCAGTCGAGCAGGCGCAGGCCGTACTGGGCGCCCGAGGCACCGGTCATGGCGAGGGTGACGCGTTCGGCTCCGGCCATGTTCAGCCCTCCAGCGCCTGGGCCAGCTTGCCGTGCAGGCCGCCGAAACCGCCGTTGCTCATGATCACCACCTGGGTGCCTGGCGTGGCGATGGCTTTCACGCCCGCGATGATGGCGTCCAGCGAGTCGCACACCTGGGTCGGCACGGTGGAGCTGGCGACGGTGGCGGCCAGGTCCCAGCCGAGGTTCGGCGGCGCGTACCAGAACACCGTGTCGGCCTGCACCACGGACTCCGGCAGGCCGTCGCGGTGGGCGCCGAGCTTCATGGAGTTGGAGCGCGGTTCGACCACGGCGATCACCTTCGCATCGCCGACGCGCTTGCGCAGGCCGTCGAGGGTGGTGGCGATGGCGGTCGGGTGGTGGGCGAAGTCGTCATAGATGGTCACGCCGTTGACCTCGGCAACCTTCTCCATGCGCCGCTTGACACTCTTGAAGGCCGACAACGCGGCGCAGCCCAACTCCGGCACCACGCCGACATGGCGGGCCGCCGCGAGGCAGGCCAGGGCGTTGGCGACGTTGTGCTGGCCGGTCAGTTCCCAGTCCACGGTGCCCTGGGCCTTGCCGTCGAACAGCACCTCGAAGTGCGAGCCGTCTTCGCTGAGCAAACGCGCCTGCCACTGGCCGCCTTCGCCGGTGGTCTGCACCGGGGTCCAGCAGCCCATGTCGATCACGCGCTTGAGCGCGGTTTCGGAGGTCGGATGGATGACCAGGCCTTCGCCGGGGATGGTGCGCACCAGGTGGTGGAACTGCCGCTCGATGGCCGCGAGGTCGGGGAAGATGTCGGCGTGGTCGAATTCCAGGTTGTTCAGGATCGCCGTGCGCGGGTGGTAGTGGACGAACTTGGAGCGCTTGTCGAAGAAGGCGCTGTCGTACTCATCGGCCTCGACCACGAAGAACGGAGTGCCGCCCAGGCGCGCAGAGACGCCAAAGTTCTGCGGCACGCCGCCGATCAGGAAGCCCGGGCTCATGCCGGCATGTTCCAGTACCCAGGCCAGCATGCTGCTGGTGGTGGTCTTGCCGTGGGTGCCGGCAGCCGCCAGGACCCAGCGGCCCTGCAGCACGTGGTCGGCCAGCCACTGCGGGCCGGAGACGTAGGGCAGGCCCTTGTTCAGCACGTATTCCACCGCCGGGTTGCCGCGCGACAGGGCGTTGCCGACCACCACCAGGTCCGGGGCCGGCTCCAGGTGCGCAGGATCGTAGCCCTGCATCAGCTCGATGCCCTGGGCTTGCAGCTGGGTGCTCATGGGCGGGTAGACGTTGGCGTCGGAACCGGTCACACGGTGGCCCAGCTCCTTGGCCAGGACGGCCAGCGACCCCATGAAGGTGCCGCAGATGCCGAGGATGTGGATATGCATGCAGACTCCTGCAATCAAGCCTTTGAAGGCACTTCGAATGGGCGGCAGAGTAGCACAGCGCACCCCCGCGCGGCCCGCCGCCGGGGCATCGGACGACGAGGAGGGGAGGCAGTTCCCGGCAGGGAGTGAGGGGGATCGCTTTTCCATCGTCGGCTGGCGATTACGGAGCGCCTGCAATCAGTCCTGATATCCGTGCCTGCCTCGGTTCGCGAGCAAGCTCGCTCCTACAGGTCTGGCACGCGGGCTCTTCGTAGGAGCGAGCTTGCTCGCGAACCGCAGCCGAGTGAAAGACAGTTGTCCCTACGAGATTGCCCCTCTCAGCTCCGGCGGCTCAGGCCGTGGCGATTGAGCTTGCGGTAGAGCGTATTGCGGCTGATGCCCAAGTGCTGCGCCACCCGGCTGACATGCCAGTGATGCGCCTCCAGCACTTCCAGCAGCGCCACGCGTTCGGCGTTGCCCAGCGCATCGCCGCTCGCCTCGCTCGCAACGATCGTCGCGACAACAGCGGGAGACGGCGCACGACGCAAATCCGGCGGCAGGTCGGCCATCTGGATGCGCCCGCCGTCGCACAGCGCGCACAGTGTGCGCAGCACATTGCGCAACTGGCGCACGTTGCCCGGCCAGGGGTAGTCGAGCAGGTGGCGGCGCACGTCGTCGTCCAGGCGCACGGCGCGGCCCTTGCTCTCCTCGGCGAGCAGATGGTCGAGCAGCGCTTCGCGGTCCTCGCGCTCGCGCAGCGGCGGCAGCGCGACCACCAGGCCGTTGAGACGGTAGTAGAGGTCTTCGCGGAACTGCCCGGCGGCCACCAGCGCTTCGAGATCGCGGTGGCTGGCGCTGATCAGGCGGATGTCCACATCCTGCGGCTCACCGCCGATGGGCACCACCTGGCGCTCTTCCAGCACGCGCAGCAGGCGCGTCTGCAGGGCCAGCGGCATGTCGCCGATCTCGTCGAGGAACAGCGTGCCGCCATCGGCCTGCTGCAGCTTGCCGCGCATGCCTTCCTTGCGCGCACCGGTGAAGCTGCCGCCGCGATAGCCGAACAGTTCGCTCTCGATCAGGGTTTCGGGAATCGCCGCGCAGTTCAGCGCGACGAAGGCTTTGCCGGCACGCTCACCGCCCAGGTGCACGGCGCGGGCGAAGGCCTCCTTGCCGGTGCCGGTCTCGCCCTGCAGCAGCAGCGGCACGTCATGGGCGTAGACCTTCAGCGCACGGCGGAAGTCATGGGCCAGGTGCGGGTCGTCGATGCACAGCCCCTTGGCCAGGGGCACCCGCGGCAGCACCGGAGCAGCCGGCACGGCGCGCTGTCCGCGCAGCAGGGCAAACAGCGTGCGGCCGGAATGCGTGCGCAACGGCCAACTGGCCGTGGGCTGCGGATCGGCGCGCCTGAGCAGGTCATCCAGCCGGCAGTCGAAGAATTGCTCCAGCGCACGTCCCAGCAGGCTCTCGCGATGGCTGCCGAGCAGGTTGATGGCGCTCTGGTTCGCCGCCTGGATGCGCCCGTCGCCGTCGAAGGCCAGCATACCCTCGCTGAACAGGCCAAGGCCGTCCGGCTGCAGGTGGAAGCGCAGCAGCCACTGGTCCTCGAAATGGCGCAGGAAGTAGCAACCCTCGATGGCCTTGGCCGACAGATTGACCAGCGCCATCGTGTGGAACTGGCTCTGCCGCGACACCTCGCGGCGCGCTGAGGAAACGTCGAGCACCGCGAGCAGTTCGCCCTGCGGGTCGAACACCGGGCTGGCCGAGCAGGTCAGTCCGGTGTGGCGGCTGCGGAAGTGTTCGTCCTGGTGGATGGTCAGCGCCTGGCGCTCGACCAGGCAGGTGCCGATGCCATTGGTGCCTTCGCGTGCCTCGCTCCAGTCGGCGCCGAGCCACAGCCCGGCCTGTTCGAAGGTGCGGCGGTCGACGTCCTCGCTGACGCAGTTGAGGATGATGCCGCGCGAGTCGGTGAGCAGCACTGCGTGGCCGGCACCGGAAAGCTGCTGGTGCAGGCTGCTCATCTCGCCGCTGGCGATTTCCAGCACCTGCTGCAAACGCTCGCGGCGCTCCAGCATGCGGGCGTGTTCCAGTACGGTGGGCGCCTGGGTCTGGGCCGGATCCAGGTGGTGCTGCTCCAGGCAGCGCAACCAGGAACGGGCAATCGACGGATCGGCGCCGGGAGCGCCGGCACGGACACGGCCCTCGGCGACGGTCATGACCTGGCGGGCGTGGCGGCTCATATCGTTGGCACGCATTCTTGTTGTTCTCCGCAAAGGGGACGGGGAGGCAGCCCCGAAGGTCCGTCGCCGTCATGAATCGGCCACGAACCTCGGACAGCATCCTCCACGTGTCCGGGCAATGCAACGCCTGTCCGACCGTCAGGTCACGACTGTCACGCATACGGGACAAAGTGTCACCACGCACTGTCCCAGGCCTGCCACAGCGGGCGTTTCAGCACCCCCGACGGAATCCCCGAGGCCTTGTGCGGCGCGGCGTGCGCTGGCATGGCCCGGCCCTTGCTCTACGCTTGTTCAACGTCCTCCCCAACAAGCACAAGACCCAGGAGATCCGACCATGCGTTATGCCCATCCCGGTAGCGAAGGCGCCATCGTTTCCTTCAAGGCGCGCTACGGCAACTACATCGGCGGCGAGTTCGTCCCGCCGGTGAAGGGTCAGTACTTCACCAACACCTCGCCGGTGAATGGCCAACCCATCGCCGAGTTCCCCCGTTCCACCGCCGAGGATATCGACAAGGCGCTGGACGCCGCCCACGCCGCCGCCGATGCCTGGGGCCGCACTTCAGTGCAGGACCGCTCGCTGGTGCTGCTGAAGATCGCCGACCGCATCGAACAGAACCTGGAACTGCTGGCCATCACCGAAACCTGGGACAACGGCAAGCCGATCCGCGAAACCCTCAACGCCGACATCCCGCTGGCCGCCGACCACTTCCGCTACTTCGCCGGCTGCATCCGCGCCCAGGAAGGCTCCGCCGCCGAGATCAACGACAGCACCGTGGCCTATCACATCCACGAGCCGCTGGGCGTGGTCGGACAGATCATCCCGTGGAACTTCCCGCTGCTGATGGCCGCGTGGAAACTCGCCCCGGCCCTGGCCGCCGGCAACTGCGTGGTGCTCAAGCCGGCCGAGCAGACCCCGCTGGGCATCTGCGTGCTGATGGAAGTGATCGGCGACCTGCTGCCGCCGGGCGTGCTCAACGTCGTCCAGGGCTTCGGCCGCGAGGCCGGCGAGGCGCTGGCCACCAGCAAGCGCATCGCCAAGATCGCCTTCACCGGCTCGACCCCGGTGGGCTCGCACATCCTCAAGTGCGCCGCCGAGAACATCATTCCGTCTACCGTGGAACTGGGCGGCAAGAGCCCGAACATCTACTTCGAAGACATCATGCAGGCCGAACCCTCGTTCATCGAGAAAGCCGCCGAAGGCCTGGTGCTGGCCTTCTTCAACCAGGGCGAGGTGTGCACCTGCCCGTCCCGCGCCCTGGTGCAGGAGTCCATCTACCCGCAGTTCATGGAAGTGGTGATGAAGAAGGTCAAGGCGATCAAGCGCGGCGACCCGCTGGACACCGACACCATGGTCGGCGCCCAGGCCTCGCAGCAGCAATACGAGAAGATTCTCTCCTACCTCGACATCGCCCAGCAGGAAGGCGCGCAGATTCTCACCGGCGGCCAGGTCGAGCGCCTGAGCGGCGACCTCGCCAGCGGCTATTACATCCAGCCGACCCTGCTCAAGGGCAACAACAAGATGCGCGTGTTCCAGGAGGAAATCTTCGGTCCGGTGGTGGGCGTCACCACCTTCAAGGACGAAGCCGAAGCGCTGGCGATCGCCAACGACACCGAGTACGGCCTGGGCGCCGGCCTGTGGACCCGCGACATCAACCGCGCGTACCGCATGGGCCGTGGCATCAAGGCCGGCCGTGTGTGGACCAACTGCTACCACCTGTACCCGGCGCACGCCGCGTTTGGTGGCTACAAGAAGTCCGGCGTGGGTCGCGAGACCCACAAGATGATGCTCGACCACTACCAGCAGACCAAGAACCTGCTGGTGAGCTACGACATCAACCCGCTGGGCTTCTTCTGAGTCTCTCCTGATCCATCCGCCCGGTTCGCGCCGGGCGCGTCCTCACATCGATCCTTGCGCGGCCCACGGGCCGCGCTTTTTTTTGCCTGGGGAAAAGCGGCTTTTCGTAGGAGCGAGCTTGCTCGCGAACCTGCCAGGCTGCAGAGCTGCCGGGGAATCCGTTCGCGAGCAAGCTCGCTCCTACAGATGAGCCTCAGCTGGCGTCGCTACGCCACTGCCGCGGACTGACCCCGAACCAGCGGCGGAAGGCGCGGGAAAATGCGCTGGTCTCGGAGTAACCGAGCAGCGGCGCCAGCTCGGAGATGGGTCGCTGGCGCTGGCGCAGGTAGTGCAGCGCCAGCTCGCGACGGGTGTTTTCCACCAGTTGGCTGAAGCTCAGGCCAGCCTCGCGCAGGCGCCGCTGCAGGCCGGCGGTGGTGAGCTCCAACTGCTCGGCGACGGCCTCCAGGGACGGCTCGCCATCCGCCAGCGCCAGGCGAATCTGCGTACCGGCATCCTCCACCAGGTTCGGCGCGCCGCCCTGCTCGCCCAGGCGACGGATCACGTCCTGCACCAGGAACAGCAGGTTGGCGTCACGCTCGGGCATCCGCCGGTCGTAAAGATCGCGCTTGGGGATCAACATCGAGTTGCAGCCACGCTGGAACAGCACCGGCGCATCGAACACCCGCGAGTGTTCCTGCCAGCTTTCCGGGCGGGCGTGCTCGAAGCTCACCGCACGCGGCGCCCAGTCCTGGCCAAGCGCATGGCGCATCAGGTTCAGCGCCATGCCCAGGGTCAGCTCGGCGTCCTGGCGGCGCTCGAGGATGGCGCCGTGGCGCACCTGGTAATCGAAGCGATAGCACTCGCCGCAATCCACCAGGCGGATCAGGGTGTCGTGCTGGTGATAGGGGAAGGCCGCGGCGAAATTCCTCAACGCGTCTTCCAGGGTTTCCGAACAGAGGCCCACATAGCCCAGCAGGCCCAGCTCGCGCGGGCGGAACTGCTCGCCGTAGCGCAGACCGAAGTTGTCGCAACCCGACTGTCGCGCGGCCTCCTCGAGCACCTGGCAGTAGTTGGTCAGCGCCAGGCTCAGGGTCGGATGCAGCAGACGCTCCGGGTCGATGCCGGCGCGGCCGAAGACGCGATCGATGTCACCGCCCTGGTCGCCGATGAAGCGTCCCAGGCCGCTGGCGGCGGCGGACAACACGCCGATGTTGCTGGCCAGGGGCAGGCTCAGGCCGGACGGGGAAAACAGAGGCTGGCTCATGTCGGTTACCGATCTTGTTATGAAACACGCAGGGCACGTCGGACTCATCCACGAAGCAAATCCCGTGCCTCGCCCCTCATCGTCCCGGCAGTCACACACCGCGCCCTGCCTGGCCGGCAGTTGCCACCGCATGGGGCATCCGGCCCGATTTCGGCACCGTAATCGGGCGCGGCGCCCTGGGTGGGGCGATGGGTAACAGCCAGTTGACCTTGCGCGGCGAAAGCCGGTTCCAGCAGTCAAGTCTCGCGGGGCCTTGCGCCACTACCATCGAAGCTCGGGTATCCGTCCACGCCCTTGCGGCCCGCCCCCTTGCGGCCTATCCCTTGCGGAGAGAGGAATAACAACAATGAGCGCATCACAACTCAAACCAACGCTTGGCACCCTGCACCTATGGGGGCTCGCCGTGGGCCTGGTGATCTCCGGCGAGTACTTCGGCTGGAGCTACGGCTGGGCCGCCGCCGGCACCCTGGGTTTTCTCGTCACCACGCTGATCGTGGCGGTGATGTACACCTGCTTCATCTTCAGCTACACCGAGCTGACCACCGCCATCCCCCACGCCGGCGGCCCCTTCGCCTACAGCCTGCGGGCCTTCGGCAAGACCGGCGGGATGATCGCCGGCGTCGCCACCCTGATCGAGTTCGTCTTCGCCCCGCCGGCCATCGCCATGGCCATCGGCGCCTACCTCAACGTGCAGTTCCCCGGTCTCGATCCGAAGTGGGCGGCCACCGGCGCCTACGTGATCTTCATGACCCTGAACATCCTCGGCGTGAGCATCGCCGCCACCTTCGAGCTGGTGGTGACCGTGCTGGCGGTAGCCGAGCTGCTGGTCTTCATGGGCGTGGTGGCGCCGGGCTTCAGCTTCAGCAACTTCGTGCTCAACGGCTGGGCCGGCTCGGACGTCTTCGGCGCCCCGGCGATGGCCGGTATCTTCGCGGCGATCCCCTTCGCCATCTGGTTCTTCCTCGCCATCGAGGGTGCGGCGATGGCCGCCGAGGAGGCCAAGGATCCGAAACGCACCATCCCGCGCGCCTACATCGCCGGCATCCTGACCCTGGTGTCGCTGGCCATCGGCGTGATGATCTTCGCCGGCGGCGTCGGCGACTGGCGCGCCCTGTCGAACATCAACGACCCGCTGCCGCAGGCGATGAAAGCCGTGGTGGGCAACGACTCCACCTGGATGCACATGCTGGTGTGGATCGGCCTGTTCGGTCTGGTGGCGAGCTTCCACGGCATCATCCTGGGCTACTCGCGGCAGTTCTTCGCCCTGGCTCGCGCGGGCTTCCTGCCGCGCGGCCTGGCCAAGCTGTCGCGCTTCCAGACCCCGCACCGCGCCATCCTCGCCGGCGGCGCCGTGGGCATCGCGGCGATCTTCAGCGACAGCCTGATCAGCCTGCAGGGCATGCCCCTGACGGCGGCGATGATCACCATGAGCGTGTTCGGCGCCATCGTCATGTACATCATGAGCATGTTCAGCCTGTTCAAGCTGCGCCGCAGCGAGCCGGACCTGGAGCGCAGCTTCCGTGCGCCGGGCTACCCGGTGGTGCCGGCCATCGCGCTGGTCCTGGCGCTGGTCTGCCTG
Source organism: Pseudomonas sp. MT3 (assembly GCF_054720805.1). Classification (NCBI taxonomy): domain Bacteria; kingdom Pseudomonadati; phylum Pseudomonadota; class Gammaproteobacteria; order Pseudomonadales; family Pseudomonadaceae; genus Pseudomonas; species Pseudomonas sp. MT3. The sequence continues at coordinate 23,815 of NZ_JBTVPY010000006.1, read as the reverse complement.
GCCGCGATGCTATGGTTCAATAGCGTGATCGCCTCGGTGTTCCTGGTGCTGATGATCGGCGGCTGCTCCTGCTGCAGCATCGTCATCAGCCTCAATCGCGGCACCGACGCCTCGTTCGCCAGCCAGGGTTGAGGAGAAGCGCCATGTCCGGATTCGTCCACAGCGTCGGTGGCCAGACCTGGCGCTTCGACAGCCTGCGCGAGGTGATGGCCAAGGCCAGCCCGGCGCGCTCCGGCGACCGCCTCGCCGGGGTCGCCGCCGGCAGCGACGCCGAGCGCGTCGCCGCGCAGATGGCGCTGGCCGACATCCCGCTCAAGCGCTTCCTCGACGAAGCGCTGATCCCCTACGAAAGCGATGAAGTCACCCGGCTGATCATCGACAGCCACGACCGCCAGGCCTTCGCCCCGGTCAGCCACCTCACCGTGGGTGGCCTGCGCGACTGGCTGCTCGGCGATGCGGCCGACGAAACCAGCCTGCGCGCCCTGGCGCCAGGGCTGACGCCGGAGATGGCGGCAGCGGTGTCGAAGATCATGCGCGTACAGGACCTGGTGCTGGTCGCGCAGAAAATCCGCGTGGTGACCCGCTTTCGCAACACTATGGGGCTGCGCGGGCGCATGTCCACGCGCCTGCAACCCAACCACCCGACGGACGACCCGGCCGGCATCGCCGCCAGCGTGCTCGACGGGCTGCTCTACGGCAACGGCGACGCCATGCTCGGCATCAACCCGGCCACCGACAGCCTGCAGTCGATCTGCACCCTGCTGGAGATGCTCGACGCGATCATCCAGCGCTACGAAATCCCCACCCAGTCCTGCGTGCTCACCCACGTCACCAGCTCCATCGAGGCGATCAACCGCGGCGCGCCGCTGGACCTGGTGTTCCAGTCCATCGCCGGCACCGAAGCGGCCAACGCCAGCTTCGGCGTGAGCCTGTCGATCCTCCAGGAAGGCTACGAGGCCGGGCTGTCGCAGAAGCGCGGCACGCTCGGCGACAACCTCATGTACTTCGAGACCGGCCAGGGCAGCGCGCTATCGGCCAACGCCCACCACGGCGTCGACCAGCAGACCTGCGAGACCCGCGCCTACGCGGTGGCGCGGCACTTCAAGCCGTTCCTGGTGAACACCGTGGTCGGCTTCATAGGCCCGGAATACCTGTACAACGGCAAGCAGATCATCCGCGCAGGGCTCGAAGACCACTTCTGCGCCAAGCTGCTCGGCGTGCCCATGGGTTGCGACATCTGCTACACCAACCACGCCGAGGCCGACCAGGACGACATGGACATGCTCCTGACCCTGCTGGGCGTGGCCGGCATCAACTTCATCATGGGCATCCCCGGCTCCGACGACGTAATGCTCAACTACCAGACCACCTCCTTCCACGACGCGCTCTACGCGCGCCAGACGCTGGGCCTGAGGCCGGCGCCGGAATTCGAGGCGTGGCTTGCGCGCATGGAAATCCTCCGCCAGCAGGATGGCCGCGTACAGATGGCCGGCCAACTGCCCGGCGCCTTCCGCCACGCACTCGCGCAACTGTCCTGAGTTGAGGAGTTTTCGATGAGCGACAGCTTCACCCCCAACCCCTGGCAGGAACTGCGCCGCCTGACCTCAGCGCGAATCGCCCTGGGCCGCGCCGGCACCAGCCTGCCGACCGGCGCGCAGCTGGACTTCCAGTTCGCCCACGCCCAGGCGCGCGACGCCGTGCACCTGCCCTTCGACCGCGACGGGCTGGCGGCCCAACTCGCCGAGCGCGGCCGCGACACCCTGCTCCTGCACAGCGCCGCCGCCGATCGCAATACCTATTTGCAACGGCCCGACCTGGGTCGCCGGCTGAATGAGGAATCGGCGGACATTCTGCGCCGCCATGCCGACCGCCATCCTCAGGGTTACGACCTAGCGGTGGTGATCGCCGACGGCCTGTCCTCGCTGGCGGTGCAACGTCACAGCCTGCCCTTCCTCGAACGCCTGGAAGAACAGGCGCGCAACGAAGGCTGGAGCCTCTCGCCGGTGGCACTGGTGCAGCAGGGCCGCGTCGCCGTGGCCGACGAAGTCGCCGAGCTGCTGCGGGCGAAGATGGTGGTGATCCTGATCGGCGAGCGCCCCGGCCTGTCGTCTCCGGACAGCCTGGGCCTGTACTTCACCTGGGCGCCGAAGGTCGGTCTGAACGACGCCTATCGCAACTGCATCTCCAACGTGCGCCTGGAAGGCCTGAGCTACGGCCTGGCCACGCACCGGCTGCTGTACCTGATGCGCGAGGCGTGCCGTCGGCAACTGTCGGGGGTGAACCTGAAGGACGAGGCGGAACTGCCGGCACTGGAAGGCACAGGGCCTGGGGCGAATTTCCTGCTGACCTGAGGCGCCACCCGCGGCGTGATGCTCTCTTTTTGTAGGAGCGAGCTTGCTCGCGAACCGTCCAGGTACCGGAGCTGTCGGAAAATACGATTCGCGAGCAAGCTCGCTCCTACAGTCGGTCTCCCCCTGACAAATCAGCCTTCCTGTCACCCCCCCGCAAAACTACGCAAGCAAGCTTGCTCCTGCAGACTGCGCAGACCCGTCTGCCACACATTCCAGATCAAACGCTTGCTTGGATTGCGCTTTCAACAATTTCTGGTGCAGCATCGGATACATTGCTTATCCGCTGGCATAACCCCTGCATTGCCCTGTCAGCCTATCCACACCACACCGAGGCCCGCCCATGCGTATCGTGCAAGCCACGCTCGACCACCTCGATCTGCTCGCCCCGCTGTTCGTCAAATACCGCGAGTTCTACGGCATGCTCCCCTACCCCGAGTCCTCGCGGAAATTCCTGGAAAAGCGCCTGCGCCGCAAGGAATCGGTGATCTACCTGGCCCTGGCCGACGACAGCGACGACAAGCTGCTGGGCTTCTGCCAGCTCTATCCGAGCTTCTCCTCCCTGTCCCTCAAGCGCGTGTGGATCCTCAACGACATCTACGTCGCCGAGGAAGCGCGCCGCCAACTGGTGGCCGACCACCTGCTGCAAACCGCGCGGCAGATGGCCCGCGAGACCCAGGCCGTGCGCATGCGCGTCTCCACCAGCGTCAACAACGAAGTGGCGCAAAAGGTCTACGAGTCCATCGGTTTCCGCGAAGACAGCGAGTTCAAGAACTACATCCTGCCGATCAGCGACGACCTGGTCTGACGGCTATCCCGGGGCCCGCCAGTATCAGTGGGCCGGTCGCACGCGAGTGAAGGCCGGCCATCGACTCGCCACCCGGCGCGCCGTACTTCGACCACGGCCTGAAGCCCCGCCCCGAGGCTTGGCCAGCGCCCGAACGGAGGGCTCCTGCGCATTTGTCACACGGCATTTCAGCCATCGTTCCAACCGAATTTTCACCTTCGACCTGTAATATCCTGAGCTGACGTTCGTCGCAGGACGCGATGAAGCGCGTTTCCGGCACGCAACCGCCCCTATAATGCGCACCCCGGCCGCTCACCCCGCTGTCAACACAGGCTTCTCATGGATTTCAACCCGATCGACCTGATTCTCCATCTCGACACCTACCTGTCCCTGCTAGTGAGCAACTACGGTGTCTGGATCTACGCCATCCTGTTCCTGGTGATCTTCTGCGAGACCGGCCTGGTCGTAACGCCCTTCCTCCCCGGCGACTCGCTGCTGTTCATCGCCGGCGCCATCTGCGCCACCGGCGGCATGGACCCCTGGCTGCTCGGCGGCCTGCTGCTGGTCGCCGCCATCACCGGCGACAGCACCAACTACGTGATCGGCCGAACCCTGGGCAAACGCCTGTTCAGCAAGCCGGACTCGAAAATCTTCCGCCGCGACTACCTCGACCAGACCCACGCCTTCTACGAACGTCACGGCGGCAAGACCGTGACCCTGGCGCGCTTCCTGCCCATCGTGCGGACCTTCGCACCGTTCGTCGCCGGCATGGCCTACATGCCCTACCTGCGCTTCCTGTTCTTCAGTGTGGCCGGCAGCGTGGCCTGGGTCGGCGGCCTGGTGACCCTGGGCTACTTCTTCGGCAACGTGCCGTTCATCAAGCAGAACCTCTCGCTGATGATCATCGGCATCATCGCCTTCTCCCTGCTGCCCATGATCATCGGCTTCATCCGCCACAAGATGCGCCCGTCGGCCAAGGCCCAGACCAGCGAGCACTGAGCCGGCCATGTGGTCCTTCAGCGACTGGCGCCGCCGACGCTTCCTCGCCCGCCACCCGCTCGACGCGCAGTTGTGGGCACAGGTACGCCGGCGCCTGCCGATCCTCGATGGCCTGAACGATGACGAACTGCGCCTGCTCGGCGAGCGGGCGCTGCTGTTCCTGCGCGACAAGCACCTCTCCGCCCTGCCCGGTGTCGAGCTCGACGACCTCCGCCGCCTGCTGCTCGCCACCCAGGCGCAACTGCCGCTGCTGCACCTGCCGGAGCTGAACTGGTACCAGGGCTTCCACGAACTGGTGCTGTACCCCGACGACTTCGTCAGCCCGCAGAAGCACCGGGACCCGGCCGGCGTCGTCCACGAGTTCGACGACGAGCGCGCTGGCGAAACCTCGCTGCAGGGCCCGGTGATCCTCGCCTGGCCCGGCGTGGAAAGCGGCGGCGGTTGGGACGCCTACAACCTGGTGATCCACGAACTGGCGCACAAGCTGGACATGCTCAACGGCGACGCCAACGGCCTGCCGCCGCTGCACCGCGACATGCGCGTCGCCGACTGGGCCACCGCGATGCAGAGCGCCTACGACGACATGAACCGCCAGCTCGACCGCGATCCGCGGGCTCGCACCGCCATCGACCCCTACGCGGCAGAGAATCCGGCGGAGTTTTTCGCTGTCACCAGCGAATACTTCTTCACCGCACCCGACCTGCTGCACGAGGCCTATCCGAAGGTCTACGAGCAGCTCGCACTGTTCTACCGGCAAGATCCGCTCTCGCGCCTCAAGCAGCTTCAGCGCGAGCACCCCGAATATCAGGAAACTCAGGCGCAGTAAGCGATGTCTGTGGCTTGGCCACGGCAATCTCACTATAATCCGCCGCACTTTTTCGGCCCGACAACCCCCTGGAGTCGTCCATGAGCTACAGCAGCATCCCGGCTGGCAAAGACCTGCCGAACGACATTTACGTCGCCATCGAGATCCCGGCCAACCACGCGCCGATCAAGTACGAAATCGACAAGGACACCGACTGCCTGTTCGTCGACCGGTTCATGGCCACCCCGATGTTCTACCCGGCCAACTACGGCTTCATCCCGAACACCCTGGCCGACGACGGCGACCCTCTGGACGTGCTGGTCGTGACCCCCTACCCGGTCGCTCCGGGCTCCGTGATCCGCGCCCGTCCGGTTGGCGTGCTGAACATGAGCGACGAAGCCGGCGGCGACGCCAAGCTGATCGCCGTACCGCACGACAAGCTGAGCGTCCTGTACAAGGACGTGAAGGAATACACCGACCTGCCGGCCCTGCTGCTGGAACAGATCAAGCACTTCTTCGAGAACTACAAGGATCTCGAGAAGGGCAAGTGGGTGAAGGTCGAAGGCTGGGGCGACACCGCCCAGGCCCACGACTACATCAACAAGGCCGTCGCTGCCTTCCAGGCCAAGTGATGGTGGCGCGGGTGACCGCGCCGTGAAGAGCCCCGCCCAGGCGGGGCTTTTTCATGACCGGGATTAGGCTTTTCGTCCCGACTTTGCTACCATCTGCGCCCCGCACGCAGCTCGCTGCGCTGCCACAGAATCAAGGCGGTCCGCCGTACCAGAAGTAAGGTTGGACCACCCCCTGAAAGCCGGCCACAAGCCGGCTTTTTTAATGCCTACGGAAATCCACTGGCAGCCATAAGGCTCTATAAAATCAAGGGCTTGAGGCCTAGCATTGTCTCGAGACATCCGACGAAGACTGGCAGAATCCATCGCCAAAGTGTGGGTGAAGGTGTGGGTAAGGTGAGAGGTCCCTCTTCCCAGGCCCTGGACCTCATTCGCCAGCACGAAGGTTTCGGCCGCCGCTCCCCGACGCCGAGGGCAATGGCGACTTCCTGGTGGCCTTGCGCTCGCCCATTCTGCACGAGCGGCATCGCCACCTGTTCGCCGGCTGCGGCATTGTCGAGAACTCAGGGCCCGAGGACGGGGACGAAGAGAGCGAGGCCAAGCGGCGCAGCATTTTTCACGCCCTGGAGATCGAGTCGTAATAGCCACGACGAAGCACCGGGCCAGCACTTTCGTTCAAGGAAAATGCCGTTTCCCGTGCTGGAGAAACGGCACTCTCCACCTTATCGCCCCACCTGTCCGCGCATGAAGATACGAATCACTGTATCCAGGTGGGCTTGCATCGAGATACGCGCTGCTTCCGGGTCTCGGCGCTCGATGGCATCGAGTATCCTGCGGTGCTCGTTTTCCGAGCGGTGCGGCATGTCCTCTGGCGTGTAGTGAGCTTGCAGGCGCTGGAACATCGAGCCGTAACGGTGCCCGAGCAAATGCTGGATCAACAGGCCATACGCTGGATTGCCGCTCGCCTGGGCGATACGGATGTGGAAGAGCCGGTCCCCTGGGTGGGTCTGGGAACGCCCGAGGTTATCCTCGACGTTGCGTTCGAACGCCTCGCGAATCCCCCGAAGCTCCTCGTCGCTCGCCAGCTCCGCCGCCAATGCCGCGCATTCGGGCTCGACCAGGCGGCGCGCCTGCAACAGTGAGAACGGGGGGATTTCCGCGTTGAAGTCGACCTCTATACCCAGTTCCGGGTCGATCTCGCGCCACTGATCACGTGAAGCCAACTCCATCACGGGAGCATCGACCAGTTCCATCGGCGGTTCACAGACGATCACCCCGTTGCCGACGCGCACATCCACCAGGCCAATGACCTCCAGGGCGATCAGCGCCTCGCGCACCGAAGCGCGACTGACGCCAAGCTGCTTGGCCAAATCACGCTCGGCAGGCAAGCGGCTGCCGGGTGGAAACTCGCCACTTTCGATCAAGGCTCTGAGCTGGTCGGCTATCTGACGGTAAAGTCTTTTGTTATCAACAACTTGTAATGGCATCTAGAGACTCGACAGGCAAGTGTGTGACGACTCATCGGCGAAAAATTTCTATGCCTGAACTTGTAGGAATATTTTTCACGTGCTAACTATTGGCTCAATGGTCAGGCCATTGAACCCTGGAGTCCGAGTCATCATAGCAAAGATGAAGCCAGAATCCGGGGCTTGCCGCACCTCAAATGGCCTGACCTTTGATCCATTAATAATAAATATCAGGAGTCAGTATGGACCTTGCCGGTAAAAGGGTTCTCCTTACCGCCGCAGCTCAGGGCATCGGCCGCGCCAGCGCCGAAACCTTCCTTGCCGCCGGTGCCGAAGTGATCGCGACCGATGTCAACGGCGACGCTCTCGCCAGCCTGGCCGGCGCCCAGCAGGAAATCCTCGATGTCACCGATCCCCAGGCCATCGTTGCGCTCGCTCAGCGCGTGGGCCAGATCGATGTGCTGTTCAACTGCGCCGGCTATGTGCACAGCGGCACGATTCTCGAGTGCGACGAGAAAGACTGGAATTTCTCTTTCGAACTCAACGTCAACGCCATGTACCGCATGATCCGTGCTTTCCTCCCCGGCATGCTGGCCAAGGGCGCCGGCTCGATCATCAACATGGCCTCGGTGGCATCCAGCGTGAAAGGCGTGCCCAATCGCTTCGCCTACTGTGCGAGCAAGGCCGCGGTGATCGGCATGAGCAAGGCCATTGCCGCGGACTACATCGGCCAAGGCATTCGCTGCAACGCCATCTGCCCCGGCACCGTCGAGTCGCCCTCCCTGCGCCAGCGCATCGCTGCGCAAGCCCTCGCGGAGTCGCGTAGCGAGAGTGATGTCTACGCCAGCTTCGTCGGCCGCCAGCCCTTGGGGCGCATCGGCACGCCCGAGGAAATCGCCCAGTTGGCGCTGTACCTCGCCGCCGACGCCTCGGCCTTCACCACCGGGACCGTGCAGGTCATCGATGGCGGCTGGAGCAACTGACCCAATCTGTGGAGTGACCCGATGAAACTTCTACGATATGGCGCCAAGGGCGCCGAACGCCCCGGACTGCTCGACGCGGACGGCCGGCTCCGCGACCTTTCCCAGCACATCGGTGATATCGCCGGTAACGTGCTGACCCCCGAGGGTCTCGACGGCCTGCGCCAGCTCGATCCGCGAAGCCTGCCGCTGGTGGATGGGACGCCGCGCCTCGGCGCCTGCGTCGGCCAGGTCGGCAAGTTCATCTGCATCGGCCTGAACTATGCCGACCATGCCGCCGAATCGGGCATGGAAGTGCCCGCCGAGCCGGTGATATTCAACAAGTGGACCAGTGCCATCTGCGGCCCCGACGATGACGTGGAAATCCCCCGCCAGTCGACCAAGACCGACTGGGAAGTGGAACTGGGCGTGGTGATCGGCCGTGGCGGCCGCTACATCGACGAAAGCCGGGCGCTGGAGCATGTGGCCGGTTATTGCGTGATCAACGATATCTCCGAGCGTGAGTACCAGTTGGAACGCGGCGGCACCTGGGACAAGGGCAAGGGCTGCGATACCTTCGGCCCGCTCGGTCCGTGGCTGGTGACCGCCGACGAGATCACCGACCCGCACCAGCTGGACATCTGGCTGGAAGTCGACGGCAAGCGCTACCAGAACGGCAATACCCGCACCATGATCTTCCGGGTACCGCAGATCATCGCCTACCTCAGTCGCTTCATGAGCCTGCAACCGGGCGACGTGATCTCCACCGGGACCCCACCGGGCGTTGGTCTGGGCCTGAAGCCTCCAGTCTATCTGCGCCCTGGCCAGCACATGCGCCTGGGTATCGATGGCCTGGGCGAACAGAACCAGCGCACGGTACAAGCCGACTGACCCCGCGGTCGGCACGCTGCCGGCCGTACCAGAACAAGAACCTGTTTACGGTCTCGCGAGCTAGAGCGGAACAAGGCGAGGACACGGAGTCTACGAGTTGTAAATGGCACGTACTCGCTTCGCGAGCCCCCACGGGGGCCGCACTGAAGTGCGTTAGCCAAAAGCGGCTTTCCGAGCCTGTTTCCAATGCAGTTCCGCCAGCGCACAGCAGAGCCTAGACAGGTTCAAAGAGAGAGCACCTACATGACCCGCATTACCCGCGTTCGCGTCGAGGACATCCGCTTCCCCACTTCGCTCGCCCTGGACGGCTCCGACGCGATGAATCCGGACCCGGACTACTCCGCCGCCTATGTCATCCTGGAAACTGACACCCCCGGCCTGGAAGGCCACGGCCTGACCTTCACCATCGGCCGCGGCAACGAAATCTGCTGCACCGCCATCGCCGCCCTGGAACCATTGCTGGTCGGCCTGGAGCTGGAATGGATCGCCGCCGATATGGGACGCTTCTGGCGCCATGTCACCAGCGACAGCCAGTTACGCTGGATCGGCCCGGACAAGGGCGCCATCCACCTGGCCACCGGTGCCGTGGTCAACGCTGCCTGGGACCTCTGGGCCAAGGCCGAGGGCAAGCCGTTGTGGCGCCTGGTAGCGGACATGAGCCCAGAGGAACTGGTGCGCTGCGTCGACTTCCGCTACCTCACCGACTGCATCACCGCCGAGGAAGCCCTCGAACTGCTGCGCGAGCGCGCCCACGGCAAGGACGAGCGCATCCAGGTCCTGCAGGACGAAGGCTACCCCTGCTACACCACCTCCGCCGGCTGGCTCGGTTACTCGGACGAGAAGCTCCGCCGCCTGTGCCAGGAGGCGGTGGACGCTGGCTTCTCGCACATCAAGCTCAAGGTCGGCCGCGACCTCGACGACGATATCCGCCGGGTACGCATCGCCCGCGAAGTCATCGGCCCGCAGCGCAACCTGATGATCGACGCCAACCAGGTCTGGGAAGTCGGCCAGGCGGTGGACTGGGTGCGCGAGCTGGCCTTCGCCAAACCCTGGTTCATCGAGGAACCCACCAGCCCCGACGATGTGGAAGGCCACCGGGTCATCCGCGAGGGCGTCGCCCCGGTGAAGGTCGCCACCGGCGAGATGTGCCAGAACCGCATCCTCTTCAAGCAGTTCATCATGCGCGGCGCCATCGACGTGGTGCAGATCGACTCCTGCCGCCTGGGCGGGGTCAACGAAGTCCTGGCGGTGCTGCTGATGGCGGCCAAGTACGACTTGCCGGTATGCCCGCACGCCGGCGGCGTGGGCCTGTGCGAGTACGTCCAGCACCTGTCGATGATCGACTACCTGTGCATCTCCGGCACCCGCGAGGGCCGCGTGATCGAGTACGTGGACCACCTCCACGAGCACTTCGAAGATCCCTGCGTCGTCCGCGCTGCCGCGTACATGCCGCCGCAGGCGCCAGGCTTCTCGATCACCATGAAGCGTGCGTCGCGGGAACAGTATCGTCGGCGCCCCGCCATCCAACCGACCTAATGAGCTCTTGATGCAACAGGGCCTCGCAGGCCCTGTTCGGGAACAGAACAACAATGACGCCCCGTATCGACGCCCATCAGCACTTCTGGCGCTTTGACCCAGCCCGCTATCGCTGGGTCGGCGCGCACATGCCGCAACTACGCCAGGACTATTTGCCCGGGCATCTGGCGCCCTTGCTCGCCGCACACGGCCTGGACGGCTCCATCGCCGTGCAGGCCCGCGCCGACAGCGAGGAGACCGACGAACTCCTGGCGCTCGCTGCCAACAGCCCCTGGATACGCGCGGTGGTCGGCTGGGCCGATCTGCGCTCGCCAGGCCTGGCCAGTCAATTGCAGCGCTGGAGCACAAACCCGCTCCTGCGTGGCTTTCGCCACCAGGTACAAGACGAGCCGTCGCCATCCACCTGGTTGGAGGACGCCGCCGCCAATCGCGGCGTGGCGCTCCTGCAAGCACACGGCTATGTCTACGAACTGCTGGTCCACGCCAGGGACCTGGCCGCCGCTGCCGACTTCTGTCGCCGCCACGCTGCCCATTGGCTGGTGCTCGACCACCTGGGCAAACCCGACCTCGGCCATGAGTCGCCGGACCAGTGGCGACGCCGGATCGCCCCTCTGGCGGAGCTACCGCACGTGGCCTGCAAGCTCTCCGGCCTGGTCACCGAGGCCGACTGGCAGGGCTGGTCAACGGCACAGCTCAGGCCCTATCTCGAGATCGCCCTGGAGCTTTTCGGCCCACACCGCCTGCTGCTGGCTTCGGACTGGCCGGTGTGTTTGCTGGCCGCCGACTACGCACAGGTCATCGAGCTGCAACGCAGCCTGCTCGACGAGTTGAGCACGGACGAGCGCGCGGCCATTAGCGGAGGCACCGCCTGCCGCCTCTACGAATTCGGAGAAACACGATGAATCTGCAATTGAACGACAAGGTGGTGATAGTCACCGGTGGTGCTTCGGGCATCGGCGCGGCCATCTCTCTGGGCCTGGCCGCCGAGGGCGCAATTCCGGTGATCCTCGGCCACAGCGAGCCGAAGGCCGAGTTCGCCCAGCGCCTGGACGCCTTGCAAGCGCAGGCGCTGTTCATCCGCACCGAGCTGCGTGACGAAGACTCCTGCCGCGCGGCGGTCGAGCAGACCCTGGAGCGCTTCGGTCACATCGATGGCCTGGTCAACAATGCCGGCATCAACGATGGCGTCGACCTCGAGGCCGGACGTAGCGCCTTCATGCATTCCCTGGAGAAGAATCTCATCCACTACTACCTGATGGCGCACTTCTGCCTGCCGGCCCTGCGCGCCAGCCGCGGCGCCATCGTCAACATCAGCTCCAAGACCGCGCTCACCGGCCAGGGTGGCACCAGTGGCTACACGGCCGCCAAGGGTGCGCAACTGGCCCTGACCCGCGAATGGGCCACCTCGCTGCTGGAGGATGGCATCCGGGTCAACGCCGTGATCCCGGCGGAAGTCATGACGCCGTTGTACCGCCGCTGGATCGACAGCTTCGACGACCCGCAGGCCAAGCTCGACTCCATCGTCAGCAAGATCCCGCTGGGCAGGCGCATGACCACCGCCGAGGAAATCGCCGACAGCGTTCTGTTCCTGCTGTCCTCCCGCGCCTCGCACACCACCGGGCAATGGCTGGTGGTGGACGGCGGCTACACCCACCTGGACCGGGCACTGACATGAGCCAGCGGCATTGCCTGGCGCTGGACCTGGCCGACGATCCGCAGCTGATCGCGCAATACCGGCAGGCGCACCAGTGTATCTGGCCGGAGGTGGCCGCCAACCTGCGCGCCAATGGCGTCCTGGACATGCAGATCTGGCAGTTGGGCACCCGCCTGTTCATGGTCATGGAGGTGAGCGAGCGCTTCAGTTTCCAGGCTCTCGACCAGGCCAGCGCCAATTCTCCACGCATCCAGGAATGGGAGACGCTCATGTGGCGCTACCAGAGATCCACGCCCTGGAATGCCCCGGGGCAGAAGTGGGTGCCAATGGACTGCATCTTCAGTCTGGCCGAACAGCCCCAGGCGCCACCTTGACCCACGGCCTGGCCTCCAGCCCCACGCATCATGCTCGAAACAATAACAACGCGAGACAGCATCATGAGCAACGACCCGAGTCTTACCGGCCGCCTATCGGCCAGCCGCACTGCAAACCCGTATCGTTGGGCCTTCATTCTGATCACCAGCCTCTTCTTCATGTGGGGACTGTCGTACGGCCTGCTGGATGTGCTCAACAAACACTTCCAGGAGGCGCTGCATGTCAACAAGGCGCAATCCGGCCTGCTCCAGGCCGCCTATTTCGGTGCCTACTTCCTCGTCGCCCTGCCTGTCGGGATCTTCATGGACAAGCATGGCTACAAGGCCGGTATCCTCGTTGGCCTGTGCCTTTACGCGGCGGGGGCCCTGCTGTTCATGCCGGCCGCCAGCGTGGCGAGCTTCCCACTGTTCCTCTTCGCCTTGTTCGTCATCGCCTGCGGCCTGGGCTGCCTGGAAACGGCGGCCAACCCCTACGTTACCGTCCTGGGCGAAGCCGATAGCGCCGAGCGCCGCCTCAATCTGTCGCAGTCGTTCAATGGGCTGGGGCAATTCTTCGGCCCACTGATCGGCGGCATGCTGTTCTTCTCCACGACAGAAACCCAGCCGTCGCAAGACCTAGGCTCGGTCAAGCTGACCTACCTGCTGATCGCCGCCCTGGTACTGCTCATCGCCGTGGCCATCGCGCGTACCTCGCTGCCGGATATCCGCGGCAACGAAGACGGCCCACAGACCTCCAGCAGCCGTACGCTCTGGCAGCACAAGCACTTCGTCGCCGGGGTGGCCACGCAATTCTTCTATGTCGCGGCCCAGGTCGGTGTCGGTGCGTTCTTCATCAACTACGTCACCGAGCACTGGGCCGGCATCGGCAGCCAGAAAGCCTCTTTCCTGTTGTCGATGGCCATGCTCAGCTTCATGTTCGGGCGCTTCTTCACCACCTGGCTGATGGGCTACATCGCGGCGGCACGCCTCCTGACGATATACGCCTTGATCAGCATGGCGCTCTGCGGGCTGGTCGTAGCGGGTGTCGACGGCGCGGCGGTGATCGCCCTGATCGCCCTGTTCTTCTTCATGTCGATCATGTTCCCGACCATCTTCGCGATAGGGCTCAAGAACCTCGGCCCACATACCAAGCGCGCCAGTTCGTTCATGATCATGGCCATCGTCGGCGGAGCCCTGATGCCTTATCTGATGGGCAGCATCGCCGACCAGATGAATACCGCGGCCGCCTATAGCCTGCCGCTGGCATGTTTCGCCATCGTCGCCTGGTTCGGCTGGAGCCACCGGGCGCACTGACTCCCCCTCGACACAATGACCAGGTCCGGCCTCTACGACAGGCCAGGGAGCCGGCTGTCTGTAAAAACGGCTCATGCCCATAAGACCCAGGGAACAATAATGAAAAAACTACCCGTACTACCTTTGCTAACCTCATTCGGCCTACTGATCGGCGCCTTGCCCCTGCATGCCGCCGAAGCCTTTTCCAGCGACTCGCCGTGGATGCTCGGCGACTGGGGTGGAACACGCAGCAAGCTGCTCGAACAGGGCTACGACTTCACCTTCGGCTACACCGGCGAGGCGGCGGCCAACCTCGGCGGCGGCTACGATAACGACCGCACCGCCCGCTACACCGATCAGGTAACCCTGGGTACGCACCTCGACCTGCAAAAGATCTTCGGCTGGAACGCCACGGACTTTCAGTTGACCGTCACCGAGCGCAATGGCAACAGCCTCTCCAGCGATCGCATCAACGACCCCCGCGCCGCCGGCTTCAGCCAGGTGCAGGAAGTCTACGGGCGCGGCCAGACCTGGCGGCTGACGCAGATGTGGATGAGCAGACGCTTCTTCGACGACCGCCTGGATATCAAGGCCGGGCGCATGGGCGAGGCGGAAGACTTCAACAGCTTCCCCTGCGATTTCCAGAACCTCGCGTTCTGCGGCTCGCAGATTGGCGCCTGGGATGGCGGCGTCTGGTACAACTGGCCGGTCAGCCAGTGGGGCCTGCGGATCAAGTATGGGTTCGCTCCCCAATGGTTCGTACAGATCGGCGCCTACGAGCAAAACCCCTCCAACCTGGAAACCGGCAACGGCTTCAAACTCAGCGGCAGCGGTACCAAAGGCACGCTGATTCCCGTGGAGCTGCTGTGGAAGCCCAGTTTCGCCGGGCTGCCTGGCGAGTATCGGATCGGTGCCTTCCACAGCAGCGCCGATGCCGATGACGTGCTCGAAGGCACCGATGGCCGCCCGCAGCCACTGAGCGGCGGCGACTTCCGCCAGCACAGCAGCAAACGGGCCTACTGGTTGGTGGCGCAGCAGCAGATCACTTCGCGCGGTGGTAGCAACGCCCGCGGGCTCAGCCTGTTCGCCAACCTCACGGTGCATGACGAGGAAAGCAATCCCATCAGTCGCTTCATCCAGTTCGGCGCGACCTACGCCGGCCCCTTCGATGCCCGTCCCAAGGACACTCTGGGCCTGGGCTTCTCGCAAATCCACGCCAGCTCCGACTATCGCCAGCGCCAGGCCATCGCCAATCAGGTCAACGGCGTCTCCGACTACTCCGACCCTCGCTACCTGCCGCTCCCGCATGACGAGTACAACGCCGAATTGTTCTACGGTATCCATGCCACCAACTGGTTGACCATCCGCCCGAACCTTCAGTACGTCCGCTACCCCGGTGGCGTAAAGGAGATCGACGATGCCTGGGTCGCGGGCCTGAAATTCAGCAGTACGTTCTGAGGCCACCGAGGCAACCGGCGACGCCTCTCCAGCCGTAGGTATACGGCGAGAACGATAAGCGCAGACCAGCGACGCTATCCGGATGGCGCTCGCTGGTCCGCTCATGCATCTGCTGGGTTATTGCGTTTCGGCAGCTTCAGCCCACGGTGGCGGTACGAACCTTGCCCCAAATCCTCATGCAGCCACTGAATCATGCCATCCAGTTGGATCGCGTCCCAGGAGGTGGTGTAACTGCCAAGGCTCCGGCAATCGAGCTTGCGGGGATTCAGTTGATCACAGCGGACAACTCCTATGGCAGACGGTGTGCGCCGTGGTCAGCGCGATTACACGCTGACTTTTTAACTGGCGATGGTCGGGCAGATCGAAATAGGCGAAAGAAGCGCATGGCGTCCACGTCTCCTCAGCACGGAGCTCGGCTCGCGCTACAAGAGTTTCCGTGGCGTTACCCTGGTGAAGGCCGATGTCGCCACCCTGGGGAGCCGCTCTATGCCTGAGCGCGGATGCGCCTGCTCAAGTACAGCGACGAAGCCATCTGGGTTACCTGGACCCCAAGCTCCCCTGACCCGCGGGCCCCTCGACCCGGTGCTACAGGTGACCACCGAAGAAACCCCGGACGGCGGCATGAGTCGCCACCTGCAGGCGGCGCCAGACTACATCCTGCCGGTGCAAGGCCGTATCCGCGTGCCGGTACTGCCCGGCTCCTGGCGGATGCTCCCCGGAGTTCGAAGCTCACCGAAGTCACCTATCAGATGCGCGGCGAACCCGGCGGCAACCTGCCATCGTGGCTGGCGAACTGGTTCGTGGTGGATGCGCCGTTCGAATCGCTGAGGATGCTCAAGCTGGTGGCAGAGCATCAGGGGATCAGCAACCGGGCTATTGACGCTCAGGCGGCCGTCATAGACCACTCAGCCACGGTGGATATCGTCGAAATCGTCCCCTTTGGGCGTGGAAACGATGCCCTTGGCCTCCTGGCTTCGGTAATAGGCTTCGACGCTGAGTCGTGGATCGACATGGGGCTCGCGGATACAGGGTTCCTGCTGCCAGGGATAAGCCGCCACCTTGGCACGCAGTTCCCGCCCCGCTCCACGCGACCAGGCCTTGGCATCGATGTCGCGCCAGTAACGGGGCGGTCGCTGCACGACGGCGTCGTGGGCGGCGGTCACAGGGTCCAGATGGCGGCTCTGCTCCAGGATCGGCAGGTCCGGCAGCGGCTGCTCGACGTCCATGTAGCGCTGCAGGGTGTCCCAGACGGCCAGGGCGTTTTCCCGGTTCAGCCCCAGGCTATGAATCTTGAACGCCAGGCACAGCTTGTTGCTGGTGTAGCGGTGCCGCAGCCACAGCACGTAGTCCCGCCCACCGTGGGGCAGAATCTGCAGTTGCAGCGTGGGGTCGAATTCGTAGAAGGGCGCCACGAAGGGCTTGCGCCACCAGGTGCGGGCCATGCGCAGCATGCCGTCGCGGCGGTTAAATTCGCTGCCGTCGTGGCGGTAGCAGAAGGCGTACAGGGTCATCAAGGCATCTGTGCCGACGACACCTACAAGCCCACAGCCGGCGGCCAGCCAGAAAACGCTCTGTTCAGCCCAGAAGCCCCATATAGCCTGCTGACTCCAAGCGATAAAGGAGGCAGTGATACATCCTGCAATTGCCAAAGCCAATACAGCGTAGCGACGACGCACGCTCATCAGCCAGATTCCTAAAAAGAAACCAACGACTCCAACGGCAATTGGTACGAATGTCCGCTCTGAGCCGTGCTTGCGGAGAATCCCCGAAATCTCGGTACTCCATAAAACCCACGGAAGGAAAGAACAGGCCAGCTTCAACAGGAATATCAGCTTAGGAATAGCTGCCGAACCGGTGTTATCGAATCGCCAACGTTCAGCATCGCAAGGCGCGAGCTGCTTTCGCCCTTCCTTTTCCTGCACCTCATAAAGCCGGTGCTTGCCTTCCTCCAACTGCTCCTTGATCTGGATAGGAGAATCCAGCCCCGCATAGCTCCCCCACTTCAGTGGCGTATCGACGATCCCGCCCGACTCTTCGACAGCGGACGCCAGCGGCGGTAGAACACCCGCCCGGTAGGCGGCCGGGCCGTAGGGGAGGCAAGGAGCGCGATCAGCCACGGTGGATATCGTCGAAATCGTCCCCTTTGGGCGTGGACACGATGCCCCTGGCTTCCTGGCTGCGGTAATAGGCTTCGACGCTGAGCTGAGGGTCGACATGAGGCTCGCGGATACAGGGCTCCTGCTGCCAGGGATAGGCCGCCACCTTGGCACGCAGTTCCCGCCCCGCTCCCCGCGACCAGGCCCTGGCATCGATGTCGCGCCAGTAGCGGGGCGGACGCTGGATGGCCGCATCGTGGGCAGCTGTGACCGGATCGAGGTGGCGGCTCTGCTCCAGGATGGGCAGGTCGGGCAAGGGCTGTTCGACGTCCATGTAGCGCTGCAGGGTGTCCCAGACGGCCAGAGCGTTTTCCCGGTCCAGGCCCAGGCTGTGGATCTTGAACGCCAGACAGAGCTTGTTGCTGGTGTAGCGGTGCCGCAGCCACAGCACGTAGTCCCGCCCACCGTGGGGCAGAATCTGCAGTTGCAGTGTCGGGTCGAATTCGTAGAAGGGCGCCACGAAGGGTTTCCGCCACCAACTGCGGGCCATGCGCAGCATGCCGTCACGACGGTTGAATTCGCTGCCGTCGTGGCGGTAGCAGAGGGCGTACAGGGTCATCAGCGCGTCCGCCCCTACGACGCCCATCAGCCCCAAACCTACACCCCACCACCAGATTGTCTGTTCGGACCAGAAGCCCCAAAGGGCCTGTTCCTGCCAAGCAATGAATGCGGCCGTGACCAAGCCGGCTGAAGCCATAGCCAGAGCAGCCAAGCGACGCCATTCGCTCATCAGGAAAAGCCCCGAGAAGGCACCGGCGACTCCCAGAACCGTCACCACCATCGCCCCTCCGACACCTTTCGCATCGAGAATCGATGACACCTTTGCGCTCCAGAGAATCCACGGAAGGAACGAGCAGGCCAGTTGAAGAAGGAAAACGAGCTGCGGAATCTTCGCCGATCCAGTGTTATCGAACCGCCACCGTTCGGCGTCGCAATGAGCCAGCTGCTTTCGCCCCTCCTTCTCCTGCACTTCGTAGAACAGATGTTTGCCTTCCTCCAGTTGAAGCGTCGTCTCCACGGGAGAGTCCAGAGCCGCGTAATGTCCCCACTTCAATGGGGTATCGACAATACCTCCCGGCTCATCGACGGCGCGCGCCAACGGTGGGATTCCCTTGGCGCGGTATGCCGCCGGACCATAAAGGGTGCAGGATTCCTGTGCACTCAAGCTTTGAACTCCGTGATTTCTATTTGCCAGTAAGGCGCATCGCCGGGCTGAACCTTCAATTCTGGTGGGCGGCTATACGCAGGCGCGTATGGTGTCCAAGTCTTGGGACTGGGCTGTGGCAATACGAGCCGTTCATCAGGCAGCTCCTTGCTACCTAGTTGGAACTGACCAATAACCTTCAGCCGCTGGGTGACCTTTCCACTATGCCTCTGCAAGGGCGTGAGAGTGACCTGCGGAAACTGCTTGGGCAAGACATACAGAACCGTCGAGCTATTCAGAGGGTAGGCCGCAAGCTTAGGTTCATTCACTACCTTAGTCTCGACCCGCTCAACGTTGAAAGCTCCGCTGAAGGGCAACACACCGAATTGCTCGGTGGCGAACAATCGGAACTCGTGCTGCGCCTTAAACATCGCAAGCAGCGGAGAATAAACCGTAACTACCCAATCCTCTTCGACGAAAGCTTCGACACTGGCTCTCTGGCAGCTCAATCCCCCTACGGGAGCCGAAGCACGGCGTGACACGTTGATGGCCTGTACCCGCATGCGATCCGGAGCGGGCGCGTTGCGTAGCCAATCCGCGTAGCGAGTCACTGTAATCACTGGTTTACCCAGCAGGCCAATCAATTCGACATAGGCGTATTGCGGATTGCTCAGGTGGGCGAAGCGCGCATCATTGCCCAGCACACTATCGAGAATACCTACCTCGCCTTGCTCGGAACCGAAAGGACCATGCTTGATTAGAACTTCAGCATCGCTGTCGGTCAGCCACCCCGCGACGATACTACCTCCGATGAACAATATTGCGCCGGCCACAAGAGCATACGGGTTCAGAATCAGTCCTGCCGCGTAGGCCGTCCATACGGCGCCGCCGACCGCAGCGACGCCATATGCCAACGCGGCATCAGTGTCACCCTGCCGCCAGGCCCGTCCGGCATCCCACGCGGTAACCAATGTCGTAAGCAACATAGCGCTGGCAGATGCAGCGCGCAGAATCGGAAGCTTGGGACTGCCGGTTTGCTGCGAGAGATTCATAGCCCAACGCGTTGACACTCGTGCGACGTCGAAGCGGGGCTTGTTGAGCATTTTGACCAGCCCCACATCACCAAACAGCGGTATTGCCAGGTTCCCCATAGCAACTGCCAGGTCCGCCACCGCTGAACCTGCGCCAATGTAATAACGGGATGAACCATCTCCCGGCTCGGCGAGCAATCCTGCCATCCCTTCAACCTGCGCCTGCAGGTTGTACATCGCACAGGCAACAGCCACGATCGGCACCGCTCCTGTAGCACTGACCGACTCCACCTTACGATTTACAGTGGACTTCCATGCGCTGAATTTCTGGACCTGTGGATCGTTGGCGGGCGCCACGAGGAACATGGTCCGCCCTAGATTCGAGCTTGGCCGAGGCGCATGGCGAGGGCTGCTTGAAGCAACCACCTTGCCCTCGTGATCGGTAATGGTGCCGTAAAGGAAGTTCTCCTGCCGCAGTTGCATGCGCTCAGCAGCAGTCAAACCATTGCTCAAGCCGCCGCCATTGACGCCGAGGATGCGCAGGTTCTGCGCTCCGGCCTCGCTCTCAGTCATGATCCGAATATTTTTCCAGGTAGGCGAAAGCTTGTTCAGCACACCCACCGAAGGGACGAAGAGGCGCTTGAACTCCACCTGGCGCAGCACTCCGCTCTGCTTGAGTCGACCGATGCAGGTCACAACGCTCGCCGAGAAGGTATCCATGAAGTCACCGATCAACGCATGAACGTTCTTGTACGCCAACACCCGGTCAGTATCGGCGGGATCGATACTGATACCCTGCAGCAGGCTGCTCAGCCCCAGATGTTCCGGCTGCGGTGCGCGTTGTGTCGCGGCCAGCGTCTGCAGACGCTGGACAGCATCGGGGACGGTGTCCGGTTTGCCGCCAAGGAAGTAGCTGGAGAACGGATGCGTACCCTCCAGCAGGCGGGTACAGAGGCTTGCCGCCGCTGCCAGAGCCTCCTTGCCCGACTCCTCAGTGGACAGCGAATCGATCTGGCCCGGACTCTTGCTCAGGCAATCCAGCACCTCGGTCAACAGCGCATAGGGTTCGAGCAAGCGCTCGTCACGACTCAGATGCCACTGCGGCAGCGAGAGACTGGAAGCCGAACCGAACAGGTCGATGATGCGTTGCTGCATGAGCCTGAAATGATCCCTGGCACGACGCCGTTCCTTGTCCAGGATGGCCAGCTTGAACTGCTCGAGATTCACGCAGTCCTGCAAGTCCGCCAGCGGGTTCTTCCCCGGCTGCATAACCGTCCCCTGCAGTACCTGGGCATATCGGCCGTTGGGCTTGTGACCGACCAGTGCATTGAGTGCCAGCAGCTGCCCTTCGGCAAGGCGAATCTGTGCAGCGGCATGGCGCAGGTTGAACAGAGGGTCATCCAGCATCAGGCCGACCAGTTGCGGGTAACCGCGCAAACTCTTTTCGCTCAGCACATCGCTGCCAGCCACCAGCTCAGGCAGAGCTTCAGGCGCCTTGGACTTTTCATAGCCCGCCAGTTCCACCAGCACCTGCTGGTGTTCGCTGATCAGCTCACCAGCAGGGTAGGACGCCAGGTTGGGCTTGAACTTCGACGGGTCGGCCAGCAGCGTCTCGATGCCGTAATCACGAGGACGAAGCCCATCGCTGTGACTGTCGATGACGATGGAGGGCATGGCCTGAGTGGGATACCAGCGCTCACCACCGACCACGGCGGCGGCCCAGGCAACGGAAACCATCTGGCTGACGGCGTTGACCCGGTTCGGGTCCTCCTCCAGCCAGGTGATGAACTCCCAGGTCCAGGGCATTTCGCTGTAGGCCATCTGGTACCTGTCGCCCACCGCACGTCCCTGGATCAGGATCGGTGTCAGCAGGATGCTCTGCTCCACCCCCACCGCCGGGCGCTCATCCGCCGGCTTCTTCTGCTCGGCCTGCTTGCGCCAGTGGGCGATGTCCACCTCGGCGAGCCCGCCCTTGCCGTCGCATAGGGCCTCGCGCCAGAGCTTGCTGTCCTGGAATACATAGATGCAGCCCCGCCGTGGCACCGCCGGGCGCGGTCGCTCACCCAGCTTGTCATGGCCGGGCAGGCGCACCAGCGGCATGATCGCCAGCAGGGTGTTCTGCTGGATCTCCTTTTCCTCGCGGTGGCTGCGCATATCCGCGGCGATGGGAATGCTCAGCTCCCCGCCATCCTTGCGCTTGATGGTCAGGGCGAGTCGGGCACGACGGCTGTCCTCGTACTCGGTCTTCTTGCGTACGCCCTGCTTGATGGATTCATCCTTGAGCTCGCTCATGCGTCCGCCTCCGGATCGAGCAGTTTCACCTGGCCGCCCATCTCGGGATCACCCCACACGTCGACGATCAGCTTGCGTTGGTCAGCCGCCTTCTCCCGCGGTCTGGCAGGGTTTCTCAGCACTGAGCCGGGTGGAGCGGTATCCGCCGGCGTGGGTAATTCCGGCAACAACGGCGCCGCCGGCGTCCCGCTTCCGGGACTGCCGCCACTGTTCATCTTCACCGTGGCGCCGCTGAGCGTGATGCCGCCGGCATCCAGCTTGACGAAGCTGCCGCCGGCCTTGAGCGTCAGTTCGCTGCCCGCTTCCATCACCACTTTCAGGCCGCCGGACAGATGAATCTCCTGGCCGGCCTCGACGAACTGGCCGGTGCCGATCTTGAGGTGCTGGTTGTTACCGACGATGAGGTGGTCGTCGCTGCGCAGCTCCACCTTGCGGTCGCCGTGGGTGGTGCGGTGCTCCTCGGCCCTGAACTCGCTGTAGGTGTTCGCCTCGACCGTGTCGTGGCGTTCATGGCCGATGCGGATGCGCTGGTCGTGCTCGATGTTCTCGTCCCAGTCGCGCTGGGCGTGGATGAAGATCTGCTCCTGGCCCTTGCGGTCCTCGATACGCAGTTCGTTGAAACCATCGCCGCCGGGGTAGCTGTTGGTCTTGAACAGGCTGCGGGTCTTGTTCGCCGGCAGCTCGTACGGCACCTGATTCTCGGCATGGTAGAGGCAGCCGGATACCAGCGGCTGGTCCGGATCACCCTCGAGGAAACTGACCAGCACCTCCATACCCACGCGCGGAATGGCGATGGCGCCGAACTGCTTGCCGGCCCAACTGGAGGCGACACGCAGCCAGCAACTGGTCTTGTCGTCGGCCTGGCCCTCGCGGTCCCAGAAGAACTGCACCTTGACCCGGCCGTACGGGTCGCAATGAATTTCCTCCCCGGCGGGACCGGTCACTACGGCGCTCTGGCTGCCGAGGATGCGCGGCTTCGGATGCTCCAGCGGCGGGCGATAGGGCACGTTCCAGGGCGTCGCGGCGAAACGGTTGCGATAGCCCTGATGGAAGTCGTCCTTGAGCTCGGCGGTGTCACTGCTGATGGATTCTTCCAGCACCTGGGGCTGCTTGCCTTCGTGGTGGATTTCGGTGAGCAGCCAGAGGTCGTTCCAGTCGGCGCGCGGGTGCCCGGCCAACGAGAGGAAATGCCCGCTGCGCAGGCTGGGCTGGTCACTGCGCCCTTCGCAGAGGACGAAGTCGCTGCGGTGGCGCTCCAGCGCGCGCTGGCTGAGGTGCTTGCCGCGCTCGCGGTCGGTGAAGCGGCCGGGGTAGTCGTAGTCTTCGAGGTCCGGCTTGACGTCGCTGCGGGCGGCGCTTTCGAGGTCGAGCCGAGGCTTCTCGAAATGGTAGTCGCGGCGGGTCGTGCGGCTGGTGCGGGTTTCCAGGCGCTGGCCGAAGCGGCGGACCACCGGTACGTCGGCCACCAGGCCGGAATCCTGCTGGTAGGCCAGTGGGGCCAGTTTCGGGAAGCAGGTCTGGTCGTCGCCGAAGACCAGCAAGTGCTGCTGGGCGCTGTGCTCGAAGTGGTAGTGAATGCCCTCCTCTTCGCACAGGCGCTGAATGAAGTGCAGGTCGGACTCGTCGTACTGCGTGCAATAGTCACGCTTGGGATAGACGGTCGGGCCGAGCTGGAAGCGATAGGCGTCGGCGAGGATGCCATGCTCTTCCAGTACCTTGCCGATGATCTGCGGCACGCTCAGTTGCTGGAAGATCCGCTGGTTGAAGCGATGGGCCAGGTAGGCCAGGTGCGGCACCAGGCTGACCTGGTAGCGGGTCAGGCGCTTGCCGGATTCGCCCTGGGACACCCGGTAGACCTGGCCATGAATGCCGGCTCCATCCTGCCCGATGGCCAGGTAGGCGGCCTTGTGCAGCAGGCGTTCCAGCTCCAGCGCGGGGTTGTCGCTGACCAGTTCGAGTTCGAAGTGAAAGGGCTGGTTCAGGGTCTCTCGCCCGGTGAACTCGAGCACCTGCAGATCGCTGCTGGCGTCTTCGATGCTCAGGCTGAAATGAGTCTGGTTGGCCGGGGCGAACA
>NZ_JBTVPY010000057.1:0-506 GCF_054720805.1 Pseudomonas sp. MT3 | reverse complement strand
AACGTCAAGGTCCGCGTCAAGGCGGATAACTCCGGCGTCGATCTCGCCAACGTCAAGATGTCCATGAACCCCTTCTGCGAAATCGCCGTGGAAGAGGCCGTGCGCCTGAAAGAGAAGGGCGTCGCCACCGAGATCGTTGCGGTCTCCGTCGGTCCGAACGCCGCCCAGGAGCAACTGCGCACCGCGCTGGCGCTGGGCGCCGATCGCGCCATCCTCGTCGAGTCCAACGACGAACTGAGCTCCCTGGCCATCGCCAAGGCCCTGAAGGCCATCGTCGACAAAGAGCAGCCGCAGCTGGTCATCCTCGGCAAGCAGGCCATCGACAGCGACAACAACCAGACCGGCCAGATGCTGGCTGCGCTGACCGGCTACGCCCAGGGCACCTTCGCCTCCAAGGTCGAGGTTGCCGGCGACAAGGTCAACGTCACCCGTGAAATCGACGGCGGCCTGCAGACCGTTGCGCTGAACCTGCCGGCGATCGTCACCACCGACCTGCGCCTGAACGA
>NZ_JBTVPY010000056.1:0-513 GCF_054720805.1 Pseudomonas sp. MT3 | reverse complement strand
CTTCGATGCTCAGGCTGAAATGAGTCTGGTTGGCCGGGGCGAACATCCGCTGTTCCTCTGCGCAGGTGGCCGGTCATCCGAGCTGCCATCCTGGCGGGGGCATGCCGGTAACGCGGGCCGGTAAAGAGCACCGGCCAGGAAAGCCTGGCCGATGCATGGGACGTCGATCGCTGCGGATCAGGCAGAGATCGGGGTGCGCCAGTCGTCGGAGCCGGAGGTGCCGGAGACTTCGTGGGTCCAGACGATCTTGCGGTAGGTGAAGTAGACGTCTTCCAGGTGAGTGAAGTGCGCCATGTTCGGGTCCTGGCAGTTCGGCATGCGCGACTGCACGTCGACGATCACCGCGTCTTCCAGCTCGATGGTGAAGTAGTGCTCCTGGGTACCGGTGGAGGAAGTGCGGTACCACTCCAGGCGGCACTTGTTCAGACGCTCGCCGGAGGTCAGGGCGTTGAAGATCAGCGGCGAGGACTTGTCGAAGACCTTGGTGATCATCAGCGGCTTGTGCACGCGCTG
>NZ_JBTVPY010000055.1:0-562 GCF_054720805.1 Pseudomonas sp. MT3 | reverse complement strand
TCATTATGAGGCTTGGAGGTGTCTACGAAACTAGGGGCGATTCATGTGTCGAGGACGCTGCTGTCTTGAAGGCAATTGACATCGAGCAACAGTACTACTCAGAAACCGGTATCAAGGTTTCCACCCATGCAATCACCAAGGACCTTACGCAACTCGGTTGCAAGCAGAAACGTTCCAATGCTGGCCGCTGGTGGATCACTCCGAAGGGTTTGGCTGATGGTCTATCTGATACGTCCACGCCGGCTGACCTGCAAAAAGCTTACGCCGCGTGACGGTTATCGTGACGCTCGTGACGCTTGCGTGACGGTTTGCCTGGAGGAGCGTCACGCCTGTAAACCCCTCGTGACGTGGGGTCTAGAGGATTCGTGACGTTCGTGACGCTTTTGCACAGTCTTTTTTATATTAGTAACAGTACGCGAAGAGCAAGGAACGAAGTGCCAACGAAGTGAACTTGCTATTCGCGGACGAAGGAGTGGCTTGCCACGACTGAAGTGCTCGCGTTCTCCCGCCCTCCTCAACGTAAGCGTCCAGCCAAGTCACCTTCCGAACTCCAGCATTAAGG
>NZ_JBTVPY010000054.1:0-592 GCF_054720805.1 Pseudomonas sp. MT3 | reverse complement strand
CTTGCCAATCCGGTGTGTGGCGAGCTGATTCTGCAGGAGTCATTACCTCTTACACTGACTCCTGCACCATCTGTGATAGAACCACAAATATTGGTGCTCATAAGTTTTGCACGCTAGGTCAAGTAGGCGGTCCTGGCGGGACGGATAACGACTGCAATATTTATCCCTTTGGGGGGGGCTGGTTTATGCACTTGAGGGATGGGAATCAATCTTCGCAAACTCAAGTGTGCGGAGCGGTCTGTCTGGACTAAAGGCATTTATTTTATAAATAGAAAAGGGGCTGAAGCCCCTTCTAGTTTGAACACATAGCGTAGCCAGTAACGCTGAAGTTATACCAGCCACTCCCATAGTCCTCACTCGCCAAGCAATACCAGCCATTG
This sequence comes from Pseudomonas sp. MT3, assembly GCF_054720805.1. Taxonomy (NCBI): domain Bacteria; kingdom Pseudomonadati; phylum Pseudomonadota; class Gammaproteobacteria; order Pseudomonadales; family Pseudomonadaceae; genus Pseudomonas; species Pseudomonas sp. MT3. Next base: position 212 of record NZ_JBTVPY010000054.1, on the reverse strand, counting down.
CTCCCGCTCGGTTGTGAGGAGTTTATTTCCCAGTTGATGTTTGGAGCTGTACAGCCCCCGGAGATTAACTTTGATGGTGCAGGGCATGTCGCGGCACAGTCCGACTGAAAGCGTCCCACAGGTCCTGTACAACTCACGCTAAAGGTATTGATGCTCCCCCCAGCAGTCCACACACCGGATTGGCAAGATAGTGTGACCCCCGAGCCGTCGGC
>NZ_JBTVPY010000053.1:0-704 GCF_054720805.1 Pseudomonas sp. MT3 | reverse complement strand
TCCATGGCGATCGGAGCGATCAGGGTGACAACCATCTTAACGTTGTCGCCCGGCATTACCATCTCAACGCCTTCCGGCAGTTCGCAGTTGCCGGTCACGTCGGTGGTACGGAAGTAGAACTGCGGACGGTAGCCCTTGAAGAACGGGGTGTGACGACCACCTTCTTCCTTGGACAGCACGTACACTTCGCACTCGAACTTGGTGTGCGGCTTGATGGTGCCCGGCTTGGCCAGAACCTGACCACGCTCTACGTCTTCACGCTTGGTGCCACGCAGCAGAACGCCGACGTTCTCACCAGCACGACCTTCGTCGAGCAGCTTGCGGAACATTTCAACGCCGGTACAGGTGGTCTTGGTGGTCGCCTTGATACCGACGATTTCCACTTCTTCCTGAACCTTGACGATGCCACGCTCAACACGGCCAGTTACCACGGTGCCACGACCGGAGATCGAGAACACGTCTTCGATCGGCATCAGGAACGGCTGGTCGATTGCACGAACCGGCTCAGGGATGTACGAGTCCAGGGTCTCTACCAGCTTGCGCACGGCGGAAACGCCCATCTCGTTGTCGTCCTGGCCGTTCAGAGCCATCAGAGCGGAACCGATCACGATCGGGGTGTCGTCGCCCGGGAAGTCGTAGGTGTTCAGCAGATCGCGAACTTCCATTTCGACCAGTTCCAGCAGCTCGGCGTCGTCAACCATGTC
>NZ_JBTVPY010000052.1:0-770 GCF_054720805.1 Pseudomonas sp. MT3 | reverse complement strand
GTAAGCGAACGGGCATTACACGTTGCCAGCGGATACCCAGTTGTGCGGCAGCAGTTCGGCCAGAGCGCTGGCCTTCTGCGTCGGCAGTCGTGTGAGCACATCCTTGAGATAGGCATACGGATCATGCCCATTCATGCGCGCCGACTGGATCAGGCTCATGATTGCCGCCGCCCGTTTGCCGCTGCGTAGCGACCCGGCAAACAGCCAATTGGAGCGACCTAGAGCCCACGGGCGGATCTGGTTCTCGACTTGGTTATTGTCGATGGGCACAGCACCATCCTCGACATAGCGAGTCAGTGCCAACCAACGTTTGAGGCTGTAATCCAAGGCTTTCGCCGTGGCTGAGCCGTTGGGTACCCGATCACGCTGGGCCAGCATCCAGGCATGCAGCGCGTCGAGGATCGGTGAAGCCTGTTCCTGCCGTATTCGCCCGCGCTCTTCATCGCTCATGTCGCGCACTTGGCGTTCGACTTCGTACAGCCCAGCGATAGAGTGCAGCGCCTGTTCGGCCAATTGGCTTTTGTTCGCCGCGTGCAGATCGAAGAACTTGCGGCGGGCATGGGCCATGCAGCCGATTTCGGTGATGCCTTGCTCGAAACCGGCCTTGTAGCCAGCGAAGTCGTCGCAGACCAGCTTGCCATTCCACTGGCCAAGAAAATTGCGTGCATGCTCGCCGGCACGGCTGGGGCTGAAGTCGTAGACCACGGCCTTCAGATCGGCGAAGGGTGTGGTGCTGTAGGCCCAGACGTAAGCCCGATGGGTTTTCTTTT
>NZ_JBTVPY010000051.1:0-1104 GCF_054720805.1 Pseudomonas sp. MT3 | reverse complement strand
GGAGGGACAAAGCTCGCTTCTGCAAGTAGAGACGGTAGGAGACTTCTCCCACCCACGCGCTCACGACAAGCGCCGATAAGGAATCCATCGGATATCGAGTAGCTCGCTCGAACCGACGATACCGGCAAGCCTGCGCAGATGTGAGCCCCGACAGGTTGTTCCATCTTCCCCGTCGGAGTACGCCATGACAAGCCAAGCCCCGGTCATCGGAATTGATGTTGGCAAAGACTCGCTGAGCCTCTGCCATGCCCATTCAGGCGAGGTTGCCGAACTGCCCAACGAGGCGCGTGCGATCAAGACCTGGCTCAAGGAGCTGCCAGCGGCGTGTGCGATCGCCATCGAAGCTACCGGCAGCTATCACGTGACGCTGGCGACCTTGGCACAGGCCAAGGGGCACCAGGTCTACCTCATCAACGGCTATCGCCTGAGCAACTACCGCAAGGGAATTGGCGGTCGCAACAAGGACGATCGCAGCGACGCCCAGCTCCTGGCCCGTTATCTGGCTCACGAGCATCTGCAACTAGAGCCTTGGCAGCCCCCCTGCAAGGCCTACAGACGCTTGCAGAAACTGCTGCATCGGCGTGCCATGCTGGTCCGCAGCGCAACAGCCCTGCGTCAGAGCTTTGCCCAGGATCGCGAGCTGAGGCAGGCGTTGAAGCCAGTCCTCGGGCGTATGGCGGCGCTGGAACTGCGTCTGGAGAGGCTCATTCATACCGCCTTGCACGAGGCTGGTTTGGGTGAGCAGAGCAAGCGCTGCCAGGCCATCGAAGGCATTGGCCCGTTGACCGCGGCGGCCCTGAATATGGCCTTCCTGCGCGGAAGCTTCCGTAACGGCGATGCGTTCATCGCCTTTCTGGGGCTGGATGTGCGGGTCAAGGAGTCGGGGCGTTACTGCGGCAAACGCAAGCTGACCAAGCAAGGAGATCCAGAGGTACGGCGCCTGCTGCACAACGCCGCAATGTCTGCCGCCCGGACCAACCGCTGGCGCGATCTTTACCAGAGTTACCTGGCACGGGGCCTGAAGAAGACGGAAGCACTGACCATCCTGGCACGCAAACTGGCTCGGATATCCTTCGCGCTGATGACTACCCAGCAGCCGTATCG
>NZ_JBTVPY010000050.1:0-1193 GCF_054720805.1 Pseudomonas sp. MT3 | reverse complement strand
TAATGAGGCCCATCAGGAGGTGCCATGAGCAACCAGCGTTACCCCGAAGAATTCAAAATCGAGGCAGTTAGACAAGTTACCGAGCGCGGCCTGCGTGTAGCGGATGTGGCGGAGCGTTTGGGTGTGTCGGTGCATAGCCTTTATGTCTGGATCAGGCGCTATAGCAAGCCCCAGGAACAGCGGCAGCAAGAAGGCGATCAGCAAGCCGAACTGCGTCGTTTGCGCGCCGAACTCAAGCGGGTGACCGAAGAGCGAGACATCCTAAAAAAGGCCGCCGCGTACTTTGCCAAGGAGTCCGGCTGAAGTACGCCTTCATCAGCAAGCTGTCGGTGGAGTACCCGGTTCGACGTCTCTGCCAGACCCTCAAGGTGCATCCCAGCGGTTACTACGCCTGGCTGGCCGAGCCGAAATCCGTACGCGCTAAGGAAGATCAGCGCCTGCTCGGATTGATCAAACATGCCTGGCTGGAAAGCGGTGGGGTCTACGGCTATCGCAAGATCCACGACGACCTGCGTGAGCTGGGAGAGTCCTGTGGCCGGCATCGCGTAGCCCGCCTGATGCGGGGGGAAGGGTTGCGCTCGCAGACCGGCTATCGTCGTCGGCCCGGCTACTACGGCGGCAAGCCCACGGTGGCTTCGCCCAACCGTCTGGAGCGGCAATTCACCGTCAGCGAGCCGAACAAGGTCTGGGTCACTGACATCACTTACATCCGCACTTATGAAGGCTGGTTGTACTTGGCGGTGGTGCTGGATCTGTTTTCGCGCCAGGTGATCGGCTGGTCGATGAAACCTCGGATGTGCAGCGACTTAGCTATCGATGCCTTATTGATGGCGGTTTGGCGACGCAAGCCCAAGCAGGAAGTGATGATCCACTCCGACCAGGGCAGCCAGTTCAGCAGCTCGGACTGGCAGAGTTTCCTCAAGGCCAACAACCTGATCAGCAGCATGAGCCGACGCGGTAACTGTCACGATAACGCCGTGGCAGAAAGCTTTTTCCAGTTGCTGAAGCGCGAACGCATCCGACGAAAAACCTATGCCACTCGCGAAGAAGCTCGCAGTGATGTGTTCGATTACATCGAGATGTTTTATAACCCCAAACGCCGGCACAGCAGCGCTATGCAGCTATCGCCAGTGGAGTTTGAGAAACGCTATTTCCAGAGCTTGGAAAGTGTCTAGGAAAGCCGGGGCGATTCA